>CAMPCZ010000058.1 GCA_946648015.1 uncultured Clostridia bacterium | reverse complement strand
TGACAAGACACATTCCCAAACCGTTGGTGCCCATCGTGGACAAACCCGTAATGTGGTATATCATTCGTCTTTTGGCCAAAGCCGGGATACGAGATATATGCGTCACGTTGGGCTATATGGGCGAAAAGATCGAGCGGGAATTCGGCGACGGCCGAGCGTTGGGCGTCATCCTGCGCTACGTCTACGAATCCCAGCCTTTGGGCACGGCGGGCGGCGTCAAAAACGCCAAACGGTTTTTGGACGACGATTTCGTCGTGGTATCCGGCGACGCCTATACCGATTTTGCCTTGGGCGAGTTGGTCGATTACCACCGTCAAAAGTGCGCGCTGGCTACGTTGGCAGCCTACAAAGTGCAAGACCCTTCGCGTTTCGGCGTGATAGTGGCGGATGGAAACGGATTGGTGCGCAGTTTCGAAGAAAAACCCCTCAACCCCATATCCAACTTGGTGAATACGGGCATATACGTTTGCGATAAGCGTATTCTCGAATTGATCCCCGACGGTTTTTGCGACTTTGCCAAAGACGTTTTTCCCAGACTGCTGGGCAACCTGTTTGCCAAGGAATGCGGAGGCTTTTGGTCGGATATAGGCACGTTGCCCACCTATTATTGGACCAATTTGCAGGTGGTAAGCCATCGAAAAGTGGCCGTAGACGGATCGTTTTAGCCTTTTTTTGCCAAAAATAGACCTTTGACGTGAAAAAAACGGGTCAAAGGGATTGTCAAAATTTGCTACAAGTTTTATAATACTTTGTGAAATTATATATACAAGGAGCATTCTTTTGGCAAAATTAAAAAGTGTTACCGTCGGCTTTTTGGGCGGTGTGGGCGAAATCGGCAAGAACATGACTGTCTTGGGTTTCGGCAACAAATATATGATAGTGGACGCAGGACAATCCTTTCCTACCGAGGACACGCCGGGTATCGACAACGTCATTCCCGATATGACGTTTGTTCGTGAGAATTGCGGCAATATCGTCGGCTTGTTTTTGACGCACGGACACGAGGATCACATAGGCGCAGTGCCCTACCTTTTGCAAGAATTCGATCTGCACGTTTACGGTAGCGACCTTACTATCGCTTTGTTGCAAAGCAAGTTGGAGGAGCGCAAGATCAAGAGCAACAAATTGCACGTAGTAAAGGCCGGCGACGTTACGGTGGCCAATCCCTTCAAGGTGGAGTACATACACGTATGCCACTCGATAGCGGGCGCCTTTGCTTTGTCCGTTACCACGCCCGCCGGGGTCGTGTTTTTTACGGGGGATTACAAGTTCGATTATACTCCGCCCGAGGGTGGACTTACCGATATACCGCGCTTGTCGCGCATAGGAGACCGAGGCGTTTTGCTGATGTTGGGCGAAAGCACCAACGTAGAGCGCGAGGGCAGTACGGTCAGCGAGCGTATGGTGGGCGAAAACTTCGATATGCTGTTTGACGACAATGCGTCGCGGCGTATCATCGTGGCCACGTTTGCCAGCAACGTCAACCGATTGCAACAAATTATCAACACCGCCGTCAAATATCGCCGCAAGGTGGCGTTCGGCGGGCGCAGTATGGTCAAAATAGCGGAGATAGGCCGCCAGTTGGGCTTGCTGCACGTAGCGCCCGAAAGTTTGGTGGATATCGACAAAATAAATAAGGTGCCCGACGAGGAATTGGTGATAGTGAGCACCGGTTCGCAAGGGGAGCAAATGAGCGCGCTTACGCGCATGGCGGCGGGCGAATACAACAAGATACACTTAGGCGCCAACGATACCGTCATCATTTCGGCCAGCCCCATTCCGGGCAACGAGCGCTCGGTTTATAGCGTCATCAACAATTTGTGCCGCTTGGGTTGCAAGGTGGTGTATCACACTCTCAAGGATATACACGTGTCGGGTCACGCGCACCGAGAGGAACTCAAACTGATGCTATCTTTGGTGCGCCCCAAGATGTTCATACCCGTCCACGGCGAATACAGGCACCTCACCATGCACGCCGATTTGGCCGAAACCATGGGGGTAGCGCGCCGCAATATTTTGATACCCGAGATCGGCGCGTTGGTGCGCGTCAATGCACGCGGCGTCAAGCGCATTGGGTCTATACCTGCCGGCAACACCTATATCGACGGAGACGAGTCGGGCGAGGACAGCATGGAAATGATCATACGCGACCGCAGGCAGTTGGCTTCGGACGGATTGGTGCTGGTTTTTGTCAGCGTGCGCCTATCCGACGGCAAGCTGGCCTCGGCGCCCGAGGTTTTGTTGCGCGGCGTAGCCGCGGCGGACGATTTTGTCAACGACGTCAAGGCGGATATTCAGCAAGTGATGGCCAAGGAGCGCTATACCGACCCGGATAAGCGCGGCGCATTGAAGTCCAAATTGGGACGCGCCGTGCGCAATCGTGCCAGACAGTATATGCATTCGCTGCCTATGGTAGTGCCCGTCATCGTGGAAGTATAGTTGATTTTGCGGGGCAATTATGGTATAATTGTCCCATTGGAGCATACGATGGAAGTCAAGTGGAACAGTCATATAGTGATATTGCACGACAAGGATAAGGACGAGAAGGTGGTGAACGCCCTCGCGTTTTATATCGAGTCGGAATTTGAACACTGCGACGTGATCAAGATCGACAATACGCAATACACCGACGTGTTTGCACGCCGCGCACAAAGTGCGGCGCATCGTTTTGCCGTGCGCCGAGCGCGCAAAGTGCTTCGCCTCTATTCGCAAAAGAGAGAGGAAAAAGCCCTCCAATTCATCAAAGAGCAAAACAAAGAAAAATATGCGCCTGCCGCCGAAAAAGAAAACAAGGACGCGGCGGTCGAGCGCGTGCTCAACGTCTTCAAACGATTCGACCCCGTATTGGTGATCTGCACCGCGCCTTACGCGCTCAATTTGGCCCTCAAGGCCAAGACGTTGTACGGCAAAAACGTGGCGGTTGTGGGCGCTTGCTGCGACTTTGCGCTCGATCCCGAGTTTGTGCGGTTGGACGCCGACGGCTACTTTGTCGAAAACCCCGAGATAAAACAGAATTTGGTCAAATACGGCGTGGAGCCCGACAATATATACGTCATCGGTATGCCTTCGCTCAAAATAGACAACGGCATGACGGTAGCGGAAAAAAAGCACGCTTTGGGCATTTTGGACGATTTGCCGGTGGTGGTCGTCAACGGCGGCGAATACAGTACCGACACCATACGCGACGATATCGTGTTGTTGATGCGCAAAAAAGAAAACTACAATTTGGTTATCGTTACGCCCAACAAGGCTTTACGCCGCTACTATATGGAATTGCCCGAATTCAAGGCCGGCGTATTGCTCAAAGAAAAGTTGGACGACGACGTATTGGACGTGATGGATATTTTGGTAACGGTGCCCGAAAGTAACCCCGTTTTCGCCGCGTTTATGCGGGGCGTCAGCGTGGTGCTTACCCAGTCCGTAACGCAGCACGAGCACGAGGTGCGCCGCTATCTCATCAAGCGCGCCCTGGCTATACCCAGCCGCACGCCGATGGAGACGTTGTTTGCCGTGGACGAGTTGTTGATGGATATAGATCGCAGGCAAGAGTTTCGCGCCAGAGGCGAGACTTATGCCAGTATGAGTTTGGCCGATATACGCAATTTGGCGCCGCCCATGCAGGCGGATCTCAATTTGCGATTGGCGCAACGCAACCCCAGCGACGTAGAATAATAGGCCGAGACCCACGTCTAATTTACGGCCATAGGAGAATATATGAGAACGTTTGCCACCATCGAGTTGGAGGACAATAGCAAGATCCGTTGCGAATTGTTCCCCGAATACGCCCCCATTACGTGCGAGAATTTTATCAATCTCGCAAACAGCGGCTTTTACAATGGGCTTATCTTTCACCGCGTTATCGATAAGTTTATGATACAAGGCGGCGGTATGACGCCCGACTTCGAGGCCAAATACACGCCCGCCATCAAAGGCGAATTTAGCGCCAATGGCGTCAAAAACCCCATCAAGCATACGATGGGCACTCTGTCTATGGCGCGCACCAACGTGCCCGACAGCGCCTCGTCCCAATTTTTCATCTGCGTCAACGCGTGCCATTTTTTGGACGGCGAGTACGCCGCATTTGGTCGCGTTGTGGACGATGACAGTATGAAGAAAGCCATCGCTATAGGCAAAGTGGCCACCCACAGCAAGGTGGTGCCCACCAAGCAGGGCTATCCCATGCGGTATGACGACGTGCCGGTGCGCGACGTGGTCATCAAACGTGTATACATACAAACTTTCGACGAATAAAATGCCGCTCAAGGTTACCAAAGTATTGTTTATGTCGGCTGCGTTTCGCGCCGGCTTACGCAGAGGCGACAGTATCGTTGCCTTTGACGGCTATCCCTACCAAGACGCATTGGACTTTGCATTCTACGATGGACAAAGCGAGTTTGACGTCAGTTTTTTGCGCGGCGGCAAAGAGCATACGGTGCACCTGCGCAAAGGGGAAAGTCAACCCATGGGCATCGAATACGAGTCGGAAGATATGCCCATCAAGCCTTGCGCCAATCGTTGCGTGTTTTGCTTCGTGGAGCAATGCCCCAAGGGAATGCGCGACACGTTGTACGTCAAAGACGACGACTATCGCACCTCGTTCGCTTGCGGCTCGTACGTTACGTTGTCCAATCTGAAGGACGACGACATAGCGCGCATTTTGCGCTTGGGACTGTCGCCCCTGTATATATCGGTACACGCCTACGACCCCGTGGTCAAAAAGAAATTGTGCGCCAATCCAAATAGCGTCAAAGTGTTCGAATATATGCGGATCTTTGCGGCGCACGGCATCTGTATGCATACCCAAATCGTGATGGTAGAGGGTATGAACGACGGCGCCGTTTTGCAGGAAACGTTGGACAAATTGTACGAGCTATATCCGCACGTACAGTCGGTGGCGGTGGTGCCCGTGGGGCTTACCGAACATCGAGAGGGACTGTATCCCCTACAGCCCGTCAGCCGCGAATGCGCCCGACAAACGGTGCGTTTGGTAGAAGCGGTGCAGGCCAAAAGTCGTGCCGCCAACGGTACGTCTTGGGCGTGGTGCTCGGACGAAATGTATATTTTGGCCGGGTTGGATATGCCCTCCTACGAATCTTACGAGGACTTTGTGCAAATAGAAAACGGAGTGGGTATGGTCAGCACCTTTTTGCACGAAGTAGAGGAGGAGTTGGCGTGTTCGCCCCAACTCGGCGGAGAGTATACGCTGGTGACGGGCGAAGGCTTTGCGCCCACTTTGCAGGCGCTATGCGACAGGTTGCAATCCGCCTACGATCTGCGTCTGCACGTTGCTACTATCGAAAACGATTGGTTTGGTCATACCGTTACGGTGGCCGGACTTTTGACGGGCACAGACATCGTGGCGCAACTCAAGGCCAATGGCTACACGCACGACGTCGTTTTGCCGGATAATACGCTCAAAGAGTTCGAATCCGTATTGTTGGACGGTATGAGCGTGGCCGATATCGAGCGGGAATTGAATTGCAAAATACACATATGCGAATCGGGTGCGGATTTCATACGCATTTTGAGCGCGGGAGAAAACAGAAATGAGCAATAAATTGGTAGCGGTGGTAGGCCGCCCCAACGTGGGCAAATCTACCTTTTTCAATCAAGTGGCGGGCAAGCGTATCAGCATCACGTTGGATATGCCCGGCGTAACGCGCGATCGTATCTATGCCGACGTGGAGTGGTGCGGCCATGCCTTTACGATGATAGATACGGGCGGCATAGACATTAAGAGCGACGACGTCATGTGGCAGCACATTCGTCGCCAAGCCGAATTGGCGGTGGATATTGCCGACGTCATTTTGTTTATGGTGGACGGCAAGCAGGGTATACTCAACGACGATTATCGCATCGCCACCTATCTGCGCCACACCCAAAAGCCCGTGGTGTTGGTCGTCAACAAATTGGATAATCCGGGCGAAAAGCCCTACGATTTTTATGCTTTGGGTTTGGGCGACCCCTATGGCGTCAGCGCCGAACACGCCAAAGGAATAGGCGACGTGTTGGACGCCGTGGTGGAAGCATTGGGCACAACTGCGGCCCCCGATGCGCAAGAGGAGGGGCTCAAAATTGCCGTAGTGGGCAAACCCAACGCCGGTAAGAGCAGTTTGGTCAACAAGTTGTTGGGCGTAGACCGCACCATCGTATCGGACATAGCCGGCACCACTCGCGACTCTATCGACAGCACCCTCAAGCGCAACGGCAAGACCTATACCCTTATCGATACGGCGGGTATGCGCAAGCAAAAAGCCATAGGCGAAGACGTGGAGTATTATTCGGTCATGCGCGCTTTGGCCAGCGTGCGTCGCGCAGACGTGGTACTTTTGGTGATAGACGCGCAAACCGAGATCACCGAGCAAGACGTGAAGATAGCGGGCTATATACACGATCAAGGCAAGCCCAGCGTGGTGGTCATCAACAAATGGGACGTCATCGAAAAGGATAACGATACCGTCAATCGCTACAAAAAAATATTGTCCAATAGTCTCAAATTTATGGATTACTATCGTCCCGTGTTTGTGTCTGCGCTCACCGGTCAACGCGTAGACAAGATTTTGGGCGAAGCCGAGATCGCCTATACCAATGCCTGTAGGCGCGTGTCGACGGGTACCCTTAACGACGTCATTGCCGACCTTATTGCGGTCAACGAGCCGCCAACCAAAAACGGCAGACGTCTCAAAATCTATTATACGACGCAGACCGACGTGTGCCAGCCTACCTTCGTAATGTTCGTCAACGACGACCAGTTGATGCACTTCAGTTACAAGCGGTATTTGGAAAACGGCTTGCGCAAGGCATTCGACTTTTCGGGTACGCCCATCAAATTGGTTTTGCGCAAAAAACAGGAAGACGAAATTTAACAGTTGTGATTATCCGTGGGCGGGCGTTCTTTCGTTTGACACCGCCTATTGCGAAGTAATAAAATAGAGTATACGAACGGAGGAGATATGGACTATTCTACCTTGAGTACAGAAGCATTACAGACGAGCCTCGCTGCCGCAAAAAAGAGACACGCCGCCCTCGTCAAAGAGAAACTTGATTTGGATCTATCGCGTGGGAAACCTTGTCCCGAGCAGCTGGATCTGTCCATGCCGCTTTTGAATATATGTAATTCCACTTTCAAGTCGCCCAAAGGCACGGACTATCGCAACTACGGCTTTTTGGATGGCGTGCCCGAGTTGCGCGAAGTGCTGGCCGAAATTTTGTCGGTTGACCCCGCAAACGTGTTAGTGGGCGGTAGCAATAGCCTTAACCTTATGTACGACGTGTTGTCGCGCGCCTATTGCTTTGGCGTATGCGGTGCAACGCCTTGGTGCAAGTTGCCCGTTGTCAAGTTCATTTGCCCCGTGCCCGGCTACGACCGCCACTTCACCTTGCTGGAAACCTTTGGCATACAAATGATCTCGGTACCCCTTGGCGAGGATGGCCCCGATATGGATCTGGTAGAGGAGTTGGTGGCAAACGACCAAAACATCAAGGGTATGTTTTGCGTGCCACGCTTTAGCAACCCCACCGGTATCGTCTATAGCGACGCCACCGTGGATAGGTTGATGAATATGCGCACGGCTGCCACCGATTTTCGTATCTTTTGGGATAACGCCTACTTTGCGCACGATCTTTATCCCGACGCGCCTCAACTCAAAAACGTGTTTTGCGATGGCAATCCCAACCTCGATCGCTTCTATATGTTCGTGTCTACCAGCAAGATCACTTTTGCTTCGGGCGGCATAAGCGCATTGGTTTGCTCGGACAAAAACTTCGCTTCTATGCACAAGTATTTGACGGCGCAAACTATCAATTACGACAAAATCAACCAATATGCCCACGCGCAGTTTTTGCAGTCCAAAGAGAATTTGCAACAGCATATGGCGAAACACGCCGCCATATTGCGCCCCAAGTTCGAGGTGATCATTGCGGCGCTGCGGCAGGCTTTCGACGGGTGTAAAGAAGTGCGTTGGACCGAGCCGAAAGGCGGATATTTCATCACCATTACCACCATGCCTCGCGTGGCGCATAGAGTCATAGAGTTGTGCAAAAAGGCGGGACTAAAATTGACGGAAGCGGGGTGCGCGCACCCATTACATATGGACGATTTGGATTCTACCATTCGCGTAGCGCCTTCTTATGCCAATATAGACGATCTCGATTTGTGCGCAAGCGTGTTGGTGGCAAGCCTCGAATACGCCACGTTGGAAGAACTTTGTAAAAAATGACGCCTAAGGAGGAGTGTAACATGAAGCAAGTAGTCGTTTTTAATGATATAGCGGGTATTGCCGCTTGTACGCTGGGGGTAGCCTTGCCTATTTTGTCGGTATGTGACTGCAAGGTGTATCCTATGCCTACGGCTGTGTTTTCGTCCTCTACGCGCATAGAGGGGGTGCAATCCACGTCGCTATCTCACTTCTTGCCCACCGTAGCCAAGCATTGGAGCCAAATCGACTTTGCGCCCGATGCCGTGCTGACAGGTTGCTTTGCCGACCACGAGGGCGTCCCCGCCGTATACGAAATCGTACGCCGATATAAGGAGCGCGGCAGTTTGATCATGGTAGACCCGGTAATGGGCGACGAAGGTTACGTGTTTGCCGGCGATGCGTTGCGGGCCGAGTTTGGCAAGTTGGTATCTTTGGCGGACATTACTTGTCCCAATTTTACCGAATTTTGCGTGCTCATCGGCGCCGATTATGCTCGGCTGGAGCGATTGAGTTGTGCCGAAAAGGTGGCTTTTTTGCGCGAGAACGCACCCGCTTTGGGTGTGCAAAAACTGGTGGTCACGGGCATACGCGAGGGGCAATCGGTGTCCAACTTCGTGTATGACAACGGTAGCGTGGAAGTTTTGGCACACACGTTCCACCACCAAAGCGTATGCGGTACGGGCGATATGTTCAGCAATATTGTTTTGTCGCGCGTGTTACGAGGACAAACGCTTGCAGGCGCCGTGCGGTTTGCGGGTGAGTGGATAGAGAATTTGGCGCAAGATATGAGCGACCACCCCGAGCGCGGCTTGTATATAGGCGGCGAGCGACTTTTTGCCTTGCGCAAAGGTATTCTCGCATAGTTGCGTCTCGCGCGCATACGCGTCGCGCGTGTGTATCAATAGTATAAATGGACAAAACCTGCCGTCGCGCAGGTTTTTGTTCTATTATGACTTTCGCATACATACATTGTAACAACTAAGGGAGGACGAAATGGATACTTATAAGTTGTACAATGATATTGCAACGCGTACCAATGGCGAAATCTACATTGGCGTGGTGGGCCCCGTGCGCACGGGCAAATCGACGTTTATCAAACGCTTTATGGAACTGGCCGTATTGCCCTCGATAGCGGACTCCAACGAGGCGAAGCGCACGATAGACGAGTTGCCCCAGTCCGCCGACGGCAAGACCGTGATGACCACGCAGCCCAAGTTTGTGCCCGCCAAGGGGGTAGAAGTGCGTTTTGGCGAGGCACTTTCGGCTCGCGTGCGCCTCATCGACTGTGTTGGGTACATGATAGAGGGGGCGATGGGCGCCACCGAAGATGGCAAGGATCGCATGGTAAAAACGCCTTGGAGCACGGAGGAAATGACCTTTGGCGAGGCTGCCGAATTGGGCACGCACAAGGTGATAGCCGACCATAGCACCATCGGCGTCGTCATCACCTCGGACGGCGACATAACGGGTATGGCAAGGCCGGCCTATATCGACGCCGAGCAACGCGTGGTGGAAGAATTGAAGCAGGAAGGCAAGCCCTTTGTGGTGGTGCTGAATACCAAGACGCCCGAATCTGCCGATACACGCAAACTGAAGGACGCCTTGGAAGAGCGTTACGGCGTGCCCGTCATGGCCGTGGACGTACTGAATATGACCGAGCAGAACGTGGAGGCCATTATGTCGTCTGTTTTGTTGGAGTTTCCGGTGCGCCGTGTGGACGCGTGTTTGCCCGATTGGATGGCGGCTCTTTCGCTTGAACACACCTTGGTGGCACGCCTGATGAATAAGTTGGCCGAAACCTGTCAACACATAGACAAGATGCAAGACGCTATGCGTATCGCTCCCGCTTTTGTGGGCGAAGACGTGTTGGAAGCTTCGGCTACTTGTGATATGGGTACGGGCACGGTAAGCATCAACTTTGTGCTCAAACCCGACTTGTTTTATCAAACGCTGGGAGAGTGTTGTCGTCGCCAAATTGCGGGTGAGTTTGAATTGTTGAGTTACGTCAACACCTTGTCGCGCGACGCTCAAAAGGTGGCCCGACTCAAAAAGGCAATGGAAGAGGTGGAGGAATGCGGCTACGGTTTGGTGGAACCCACCGAGGACGAAATGGAATTGGCCGAGCCGGAGATAATGAAGCAAGCGGGACGCTTCGGTGTGCGCCTCAAAGCATCGGCACCCAGTTTGCACATCATGCGCGTGGACGTCGAGACCGAGGTCAACCCCGTGGTGGGTAGCGAGCAGCAAAGCGAGGAATTAGTCAAATATCTATTAAGCGAGTTCGAGACCAATCCCAAGGGAATATGGCAGACCAATATGTTTGGCAAGTCGCTGTCCAGTTTGGTAAACGAAGGGCTGAACAACAAGTTGAACGCCATACCCAAGGACGCGCCGACCAAAATGCGCAAGACGCTGGGACGCATAGTCAACGAAGGAAAGGGCGGCATGATCTGTATTTTGTTATAAAAATGAATGGGTTGCGTTGCGGCGCAACCCTTTCTTTTGCAAAAGGTCGAATAATACAACAATAAGTCGTAAATTTTGAAAAAAGATAGCTTAACCT
>CAMPCZ010000057.1 GCA_946648015.1 uncultured Clostridia bacterium | reverse complement strand
GTCGTAGGCACCGTAGTAGGTGTCGGCGCTCTTCTTGAGGAAGATGCGCACGTTTGCGCTGGCATAGAACGTAACGGTACCGGCAGACTGCAATTTGCCCAACTGATTGCGCGTGGCGGCGCGAATGGCCACTCCGTCCAATTCTACGTCGCCGTTGAGATACACGGCAAAGGTGCTGCGGTCTACGTCGAAAGCACCTGCGCCGATGGTGCGCACGCTGGCGGGTATGACCACGTCGGCCAACCCCTTGGCGCCGAAAAAGCTGTTGGCTTCGATATAGCGCACGCTGTTGGGTATGGTCAACTTGGACATGGAATTCTTGAGGTTGGAGTCGGCGCTGAAAGCGGTACCCACGTCGATACCCACGACTTTGGCGCCACCGACGTATTTGGGAATATCCACCTCGTTCAAGTACAATCCGCCGATCGCTTTGAGCGCATTATAGGAAATGTAGCTGAGGACGGCCTCGTTCTTGTTGAGTTCGCTGACGTTGACGTCGGCCGCAACCTGCGACCCCCCACTCTCGTAGGTAGTGGACACTTCCACCACCTTGGTGGCGACGGTATGCGTTTCGTCCAAATACTGATTGGCGAAATAGTTGGGGAATACGGAGTAAATCACCAAGTTGGGGTTGCAACCCTTGAACAAGCCCGTACCCTTGAGGGACGAGGCCTCACCGACGTCGCAGAAGTGCACCTCATTGAGGGACACGTCGTAGGCGAAAGCAAGGTTTTGAATGGTGCCGCCATTACCCAAGAATACGACGGTCTCGAGGTTGCGCAATTCGGCAAACGCGCTATTCTCGATATTCGCAACCGATTTGGGTATCACCAAATTGGTGATGGCGCTTATACCGTAGAAAGCGGCGCGGTCGATCTTGACGACCGGCATCTCTTTGTCGGCAAAGGTCAAGGTATCGGGAATGATCATATTGCTCTTGACGATGGTCTTATCCACAATACCCGTGATGTTGACGCCCAGCAACTTGTCGTCGTCGCTATAAACGCCCTTGTAGTAGAAGTTATCGGCGGCGACCACAGCGCGGTAGACGTAACCATAGTCGGCGCAGTAGGTCTCGACCAAACTGCCCTCGATACCCAACACGGTGAAGTGCGCACTATGCGAATCTACCGAAGAAGCCGAGTCGAACACAGTCTCTTTGGTGTTCTCGTTATACCCCATGGAGGTAAGCTCGCCGCCGATGGTGACCGACTCGAGATCGGGCATAGCGTCGAACACGCCCGCCTCCAATATGCGCACGCTGGCAGGCAACTTGACGGCGGTGATGCCCATATACGTATCGCCCGTGGTGCCCACGCGATAGGCTGCCGAACGGAACGCGCCCGCTTTGATGGTGCCGATGGCCTCGTCCGCCAAAGTCACCACGCCCTTGTCGCCGGCATATTCGTTGCCCACGCCGTAGTAGGCGTAGAGCACGCTGCCGTCTTTGGACAAGATCATATGATTGCGGCTGACGAAGTATTGGTTGCTATCCAATATCACCACGTTCACGTCGGTGGCGGAACTGATGGAATAGACGGTGGTGCCGTCGACGGTGGAGGTGAGAAGGTCGTATTTGCGATTGCTGAACATATTGCCCGCAATGAAGGATACGTTGGCGCCTATCTCCACGTTCTTCAAGGCGTCGCACTCGGCAAAGATGTCGGCGCCCAACGTGGTAACGCTGTTTTTGAAGTCGACGGTGTGCAACTTGGGCGCACCCTTGAAGGCGCAATCGCCCACGGTAGTGATATTGCCGCTAACGGTCAACGACTCTATCTTGGTCTCTTCAAAGCCGTAGGCGCCTATCTCCACCACCTTGTAGCTGGTGCCGTTGATGTAGGCATATTCGGGCAATTTTACCTTGACGACATAGTCGCGTTGCTCGGGGTCGCTCCACAAATCGTCTTGGTTGTTTTTGACGCTGATGATGGCACCCATGGTCTCACCGACGATGGCGTCTACCATCTCGTATGCGGTATTGTCGGCGGACAGCATGGTCAACACACCGCTTTGCAGCGTATAGACGGTGCCGTTGACGTCGACATAGCCGTTGACAACGGCTTCCGCACCCTCTTTGACGTGAACGAATACCTTGCGATACAACTCGTCCACGGTCATAAAGGCGTCGCTGCCGACAATGTCGGTCTTTTGCTTTTCGGTATCCAAATAAACGTAACCGCCAACTACCGACACCTCGGCGAGAGTGGGATTACCCAGCGAATTGTAGGTGCGCATAAACCATTGCTCGTCGCAGGATGCGTCGTAGGTAAGCGCAAAGTCGGCGGGCACCGAAATGATAGCGTCGTCGGTAGAGCGCACGTAGTAGAGATATTCGCTGCCGCTGACCACATCGGTGGTGGACACCAACTCGGCCAAACGCATCAAGTACACTTCGCCCTCGATATCGTCAACAAAATCGGTACCGTTGAAGCGGCAAGCGATCTCGTTGCCCGAATCGCTGTTCTTGACGTAGACGTACTGTGCGCTATAGGTGCCGGCGGCACTCTTGATCAAAGCAAAGTAGCGCGAATACAACTCGCCGAAGTATTTGTTTTGATCGCTGGGGTCGATGACCACGGGCTTCTTGTCGTCCAGCGAACGCTTGAAGGTGTAGAGGTCGTCGTTGGCCACCAACATATCGTCGAGCACCGAGTCTGTAACGTTCACCATTTGGTCGTTGACGAATTGATACCAGTGCGAGTCGCCCACCTTGCGGAATATCTGGTAGGTATGCACGGCGTACACGCTGTCGGCGGTAAGGCCGAAACTACCCACCGCGCTGGCCCAAGCGGCCGTATCTTTGGTGTAGTTGTAGTACAAGCCCTTATCCTGATAGACGGTGGTGCGCGTCAAGTCGTCGAGGCGCACGTTGAAGTCGAACATGGACTGCGGCACGTACGTTTCGGTCAAACCGAGCACCGCGCTCTCATAAGCCGTATCGGACACGTTGATGGTAGCGCCGATAGGACGGTGCAACTTGATGCCCTTTTCGACCAACACGCGAGCGTTTGTCAACGTGATGTCGGCCGTGACGTAGATATCGGAAAGGTTGATGTACAATTCGCCCGTGACGCCGTCTTTGATGAGAACGGCCGCGTCGAACGCCTCTATGGTAGAAGGCAACACCAAGTTCTTGACGTTGCCGCCCGCCGAGAAGGCGCCGTCTGCAATGCGCACGGCGCTATCGGGCGCATAGGTACCCTCGCCAATGCGATAGACGTAGAGCAAGATATTGTCGCTGCTGTACAAGGCGCCGTTGGCGGAATAGTAGCGGATATCCTTGTTGCGCTCGATAAAGGTGCGGTTGTCTATCTCGATCTGAGACAAGTTGGTGCAACCCTCGAAGACGGACGCCACCTCGTAGGTAATGCCGTTGCCCTCCTCTCTGGTGCCGATGACAACGCCGCGCACGGCGCTCATCGTTATGCTGGACAGCACGGTACAGTTGCGGAAGGCCGAAGGCGCGATGGTTTCCACCTTGCCCAACACGGCGCGTCCCAAATTGACGCAACCCTCGAAGGCACCCTCGCCCACGATGACGCCGGTATTGGCTACGGTTTGGTTGGTGCGCCCCGTGTTGTCTACGGTGACGCTCTCCAATATCTCGTTGCCGGCAAAGGCGCGCGCTTGAATGATCTTGACGGGCAAGCCGCCGATGTAGGCGGGTATCACCAAGTTCTTGTGATTGCCCATGGCGCAACCGGTATGGCTCTTGACGCCCGTGATGATGACGTAGTCGCCATATTCCTCGCTATCCAGCACCACCTCGTAGGTAAGGCACTCGATGCACTTCTCGGCTGCGCTCAGGCTCTCGATAGACGTGGTAAGCGCACTATAATTGTTGCGGAAATAGCGGGTGAGATAGGCATTGTCCGCTTTGATTTGCACAAAGTTGCGGGTGCGAATGCCGTCCAACAGCCCCGCGCCGACCTCGGGATACCCCGAAATGCGCAGTTGCTTGAGTCCGGTGCAACCCGAGAAAGCTTGCTCACCGATGTACGTTACCTTGGCGGGCACGTTAAGGCTGGTGAGAGAAGTACAGTTGCTAAAGGCGTTGCGACCAATGGTTTGCAACGAATCGGGCAAGAAGATGTAGGTCAAGCCCGTGCAATCCTCGAAGGCGTGCCAACCGATCGACTTGACATAGGCGCCCAGCACGACGGTACGCAGGTCGCTTTGACCCACAAAGGCTTGGTCGCCAATGGCGACGACGTTTTTGCCGTTGATTTGGTTGGGAATGCGGATCTTGTTGTTGACGGAGGTGATAACGCGCGCCTTTACGCGCACGATAGATACGCCGCCCGTTACGTTTTCGGTTACGAAGTCGCCATCGCCTTTGTTGACGCCCTCTATATGCGCACGATATACGTTATCGGCGGTGGCGGTATCGGCAAACACACCGTTGTTGGTGGTGTAGATGGTGATACCCGAAGCATAGTCGTCAAAGGCGCCCTCGGCCACTACGGTTTGATAGCCGAATTCGTCCAACAGGTAGACGGCCGTCAACTTGGAGCAGCCCGCAAAGGCGCCCTCGGCAATGGTAAAGCCGGCCTGCAAGGGCGTAACGGCAACGGTAACGATATCCTTGTTGCGGAAGGCACCCGCCGCGATACCCACAATGGGCAAGCCGTTGTAGGAATCGGGAATGCTGATGTACTTGTGCGACGTGTTGCAGTTGTGGTTGTTGAGACCCGTTATCCAATAGGCAGAGCCATTGGCGTCGAGCTCGACCAAGAAGCAACCTACGTAGCTACCCACGTTGAAGCTGATCTCGTGCGAATCGCAGTACTCCTCCAACTCGGTAGCCACCACGCCGTACACGTTGAGAATGGTCTTGGTGCAGCCCTCGAATATGTCGCTGCCGAGGTCGGTGATAATGCCCTCGACGTACACGGCACGCAAGGCAGTGCAGCCAAAGAAGGCGCGGTTGCCTATGGCAATGACAGAGGCGGGGATATACACGCGCTCGAGATATTCTTTGCCGATAAAGGCCTCGGCCAATATGGCGGTAACAGGCAAGCCGTCGATCATATCGGGGATCTCCAGATCCTTGACGTGTATCTCATTTCCCAACGGATCGGTGGGAGCAACGTAGCGATTGATGCGCACGCTACCGTCGACCACCTCGTAGGTAAAGTAATCTACGGCCGATATATGCTTGTAGGTAAGAGGCGCCTCGGTGCCGTCCTCTGTGGTGTAGCCGTCGGCATAGACGGAAACGTTATTGTCCGCACCGGCGTCCATAGGACTGTAGAGATAGACGTTGATATTGTCACCGAATACGCACGGCTCCATCTCGGTGGTGCGACCGTCGGGGAAGTACACGCTGACCAAGGGGCAACCGTCAAAGGCGTGCGCGCCGATGAACTGAATGCCGGCGGGCATATTGACGGAGGTAAGGTGGCAATCTGCAAAGGCATACTCGCCGATATAGGTGACGCCGTCGCCCAGCACGATGGAGCGCATCTTGGTGTTGTAGGCAAAGGCATAATCGCCGATGGCCGTAACGGCATAACCGCCGTTTTCGTAGGTGGGTATGGTGTAGGAATCCACCGACGTAGTGGACAAGAAGCTGATGAGCGTGTAGGTCACGTGGCCGTGCGAGTCGGTGACGACAAGATTGTTATCGTCATAGTTGGTCTGCAACACGGCGCCGCCTACATAGGCGTACTCATTGTGGTTATCGTCGATCTTGATGACCTTGAACGCGTCGTTCTCGGTGCCCATCTCGATCATATTGGTAACGTTGATAAAGGCGCCCTGCTCTATCTCCTTGACGGTGGCGGGAATGAGCAACTTGCGTATGGCGGAGCAACCCTCGAAAGCAAAGCCTCTGATGGTGCGAATACTGCGCACCTTGGTTGCGCCGTTGCCCCTGCGGTTGTTGATGTCGGCATACAACGAAGGATTGGCCAACACCAAACTGGTCGTATTCACTTCCAATTCACTACCGTTGTAGAAGTACGTGTAGGACTCCGTATCCGGGATTGCGGCGGTACGATAAAAGTCGAAGGGCTCGCTCTCCTCCAATGCGTCGCTCGACATAGCGTAGCGTGCGGGCACGGTATGCACGGCGTACAACACCGAGATGCTGGTGAGGTCGGCCGTGTAGGTAAACTTCGCATAGTAGTTGATGGCGGAGCCCTCGCTGTCGAGGAACGTGAGGCGCAAGGTCAAGTTGCCCTCGCCCAAATCGAGTTTGTAGTAGCCCTCGGTGATAATGCTCACATAACCGGTGGCGTTGTCGTACTCGAAGCAGCTGTAGTAGCCCGTCTCGCTGTTGTCCATCAACATTTCGACAAAGCTATACTCGTCCGGCGTGCCCGCAGCGTCGTAGGTCTGCGTGTAGGCCGCGGACACCAACTGGCCGACTTTGACGTCGTGTTCGGACGCAAGCGTGACGGTGCCTACGCCGATTTGGGCCGCGTCGCTCCAACCGCCGTGGTATTGCGCACCGATGAGAGGCACGGTGTTGATCTCGTGCGCATAGTAGTTGTAGTTGTACGTGATAGTCACCGAATAGTGACCGGCAGTGGATATCTGCGCCATATAGGACTGATCAACATACAAATTGTAGCATGCCATATCCGTGGTGCTTTCGTACACGTATCCGATAGAAGTGGGATTGACCACAAGGCCGGACGAGAAGGATATCTTGACCGCATTGAGATCGGTGGTGGAGATATAGCGATCGGCCTCTTTGTAATAGTAGTGGTTGCTGCCATTGAGTTGGCTGATGGCGTCCAACTGCGCTTTCTCGTCTTCGCTCAAAGTGGCGTAGTAGGTATCCTTGAGATAACCGGACGGATCCAAATTGTTGTTCACGAAAGTAGCGGCTTCACCCGTGGCCTTGCTGGCCGAGTGCTTGGGCAATTTAATTTGGCCGATGTAGAGTTGGCCGCCCAGATAGTCGGCGCTGACCAACAAGCCGCCGGTGGGCGAACCGGTCCCCAAAGAACTGTTGGTAAGAGGCGCATTGGAGGCGTCTGCCGTGGCGATGCTCACCGACGAAACGGGAGGAGTAACGAAGTACTCGTACAAAACCCCGTCTTCCACTATATACTTGTCGGACACAGAATCTTTGTTTTGCTCCAATTCGAGCATACTGCAGTTGGAGAAGACGCCGACGCCCAACACTTGCACGTTGCCGAATACGAATTTTTCGATGGCGGTATCGGCAAAGGCCTTGTCGCCCAATTCGTACCAGTCGTAGCTGTCGATGGCCACGTTGGCGGGATATTTGGAGCCGCGGAATGCCTCGGCGCCCAAACGAGAGATGTTGTCGGGCAACTTGTCGTCGGTAAACTTGTTGAACACGCGAATGACCTCGAGCGAACGAGTGTTCTTGAGGAAGTGCGCAGGGAATGCCAATATGGCATTGGACAAGCGCAGCATAGTCAGGTTGTAGCAGTTCTCGAACATACCCTCGCTAAGAGTGGTGATGCTATCGGGCAATACCACGCCGCCCACCATTTCGCCCTCGATCTCGGAGATGTCGGCACCCAAGGCGTGACAGTTGGCAAAGGCGTAGGCGCCGATGTTTTGCAAACTGTCGGGCAAAACAAAGGTGCGCAAACTGACGCAGTTGTAGAACGCGCGCTCGCCGATGGACGTAACGGAGCCGGGGATATTGATGCTGACCAAGTTGCTGCAATTGCTGAACAAATTGTCGTTGATTTGTCTGAGATAGGCTGGCAACTTGATGCGGCTTACCGAGCTATTACCACGGAAAATGTCGTCGGCCAAAGCGGTAACTTGCTTGCCGCCGATCTTATCGGGAATGAGAATGATGTCGTGCGAACCGTAGCAGTTGTGCGCCTTGATCTTGGTGATGATGACCTCGTCGCCCGTGCTATCCAACTCCCACTCGAAGCAGTTGTAGTTGGTGCCCTCGTTGAAAGAATTGGTGGCGTCGAAATAACCCGACAGATAGCCGCCGGCGGGGCCGAAGATGGCGATCTTGTAGGTTTCGGTGCCCAAACTGGTGGTGTAGGTGTAACTATAGGTGTTGGCAAACACACCTTCGCCCAGTTGTCCGACCTCACCCACAAAGTAGGCCTCATAGAGAGAGGTACAGTTGAGGAAGGCGTAGTCGCCCACCGTCTCGATAGAGTCGGGGAATACCACGCGCTCCAGATTGGCGCAATCGGCAAAGGCATATGCCTCTATCTTGGTAAGGCCGTCGGGCAGTATGACGTTGGACGCCTTCTTGCCGCGGAACACGTCGGCGCCGATGACGGTAACGCGACGCTCATTGATGAATTGCGGCACGATGACGGTGGCGTCGTCCGCCTTGTAGGCGGTGATGCGCACGGTATCGTCGTCCAAATACGTCCAATCGAAGTTGTCGGATAACAACGTAAAGTCGGAGAAGTTGGCTTCGCTAAAGGCGGGCGTCAACTCGTTGCCCTCGGCGTCTACCAAGCAACCTTCGTCGTCGTACAACGCGCCGAAGCCGCAATCGGTGGGATTGTTCCACTCGAGAGTGCCCGAATCGGTTTCGTTTTGTTTGGGAGGAGAATTGGGCGCGTAATAGCCTTCCACGATCTTGTTGACGGAGGTATCGCGCAAGCCCAAATACTCGATGACAAAGGTCGAATAGAGATGTGAATATTGCTCCAGATAGTTGACCCACATGGGCGCGAATATCTTGATATTGTTGGACAAGCCGTCGAATACGCCCGCGCCCAACTCCACGTCTTTGACAAAGGTGATGGCCGTAAGGTTGACCGCATTGGCAAAGGCGCGGCTGTAGATGGTAGACACCTGTCCGGGCACCGTAAAGGTAAGCGCGCCGGAGGACGGCAAGTAGGTGTGCAACTCGGTCTTGTTGTTATAGTACAACGCACCGTTTTCAAACGTGTAGTTGCGGTTGCCCTCCAACGCAATGTCGAGCAAGTTGCTGCAACCGGCAAAGGCACCCTCGCCGATGTAGGTTACGGTAGAAGGAATGCTTATTTTGACCAAGTCGGTGCTGCGCTCGTCGGCAAAGGCGCCCGCCGCTATTTCGGTAACGGTATTCACCTCGCCGCCCATGGTGATGGTGGCGGGAATGGTGATGAGGCTGTGCGACACGGGGCACACGTGGTCCTTGAGTCCGTTGATGATAAGCTCGTGACCATTCTTGGCCGACGTGCGGAAGCAGCTGCTGTAGGCAAGATCCGTTACGTTGAAGCCAAGGTCTATTAGCTTGCCCGTCATGGACAAGTCGGCCACCTCGTAGCCCTTGGACAACGCGTCGACATAGGCCTCGCACTCCGATAGCGACACGCCCTCGAACACGTCCACGTGGAAGTCGGCCGTTTCGCCCATAAAGTAGACGGTATTGAGGTCGGTGCAGGCATAGAAGGCGTTGTTGAGTATGGAGCTGACGTTTTCGCCTACGACCATACTGCTGAGGTTGCTGCAGCCGGCAAACGCCGCCACGCCGATGGTCTCCACCGTGGTGGGGAAGATGACGCTCTTGAGGTTTTGGTTATTTTGGAAAGCACGGTCGCCAATGGTAGTAACGCGCAAGTTGTTGATGTACATAGGTATCAACAGGTCGCGCACGTCCACCAAACTGGCGATATTGTTCCAGCCCACTATCTTGATGGTGCCGGCCGCCGCGTTGTTGGTAGAGGTTACGAAGTAGTTGAGCGGCGTGGCGGTGCGGAACTCGATTTGGTTGTTGACGCAATACAAAGCCAACGTCGAACCGCTGTACACCGAGCTGACGACCAAGTCGTCGTGGGTATTGGCAAATACGTCTACGCCCATGCTGGTGAGATCGCCCAACACTTGCACGTCGTAGAGGTTGACGCAGTCGGCAAAGGCAGACGCGCCAATGACGCGAATGCCCGTGCCCACGGTAAC
This sequence comes from uncultured Clostridia bacterium, assembly GCA_946648015.1. GTDB lineage: Bacteria > Bacillota > Clostridia > Christensenellales > CAG-1252 > RUG14300. The sequence continues at coordinate 1,471 of CAMPCZ010000057.1, read as the reverse complement.
GGAGTGCAAATTCTCCGAGCCGCTGAAGGCGCCCGAGGAAATGCTGATAACGCTGTTGGGCGCAGTAAAGCTCTCGTCGGTCTTGCCCGAAGGATAGGCCACCAAGATGCTGTAGATATTGTTGTACAACACGCCGTTTTGCGCCGCATAGTAGCGGTTGTCGGCGGCCACCTCTATGTCGGTAAGGTTGTCGCACGCGGCAAAGGCGCCGCTTTGCACCTCGCGCACAGAGTTGCCCAAGGTAACCGAGGTAACGGCGGTATCCTTGAAGGCGCCTGCCGAGATGACCAAGGTGTCGTCGGTAGTGATAAACTTGCCGTCGGGCACCAAGGCGGAGACAACCAGCAACAATACGGTACCTTGGGCATTGTAGATGCCGCCGCCCGCGTAGGACAACCAAGTATTGTCGGGGCTTATCGTCAAGCCGGTGAGGCGATCGCACCCGCTGAAGGTGGTGACGCCCACGTCGGAGATAAAGGCACCCAAGGTAACCGTAGTCATGGTGGGATTGCTTTGCAACGAACCGTCGGACAGGCGCGTAACGCGCTTGCCGCCAATATAGTCGGGTATGACCAGATCCTGATGATTGTAGCCGCACACGTGGCGCTTGACGCTATCTATGCGCACCACGCTCTCGCCGCCGGCAGTGGTGTAGGTGGTATAGTTGAAGCAAGTGCTGGGCGTGCCTTTGTTGACGGTGAGCCCCGCGCGCGTCGCATACGTATATATATTGTTGGTGTGAATGTTGCCCGAGGCGCGCACTTGCGAGAAATACAACACCATATTGGCGCTGACGCTGGCAAAGATATTGTTGCCGAGGGTGGGCACGTCGTTGACAAACACCACCTCTAACAATTCGCTACAACCGGCGAAGGCATTGTCGCCGATGGTGGTAACGCTGTAGGGTATGATGATGGACGCAAGCGAAGTACACCCCGAGAAAGCGGCGCGGCCGATGGTGGAGACCGAGGTGGGTATGATGATGGATTGAATGGCCGAAGACGAGGTGGTAACGAACGCCTCGGCGGCGATCTCGGTCACCTTCATACCGCTGATATACATGGGTATGACGATCTCACTCAGCGCGCTGTTGCCATCGGCGTTGCCCTTGAGCTTGGTGATGGTAACGGTATTGTTCTTGCGCGTGTAATCGAAGCAAGCCTCGGCGGTCCAAGCAACGTAGTTGTAGTTGTGCGTATTGCTATAGATCGCCAGCAACTCGCCTTGCGGCGCATAGATGACAAAGCCCGTCATCGTGCCGTCGAAGGTATTGTCGGGCACGGTGATGTTGCTGATAAAGTAGATCTCCTCGAGGTTGGGCATATTGGCAAAGGCCAACTCGCCTACCGATTGGGTGTGCACGGGCAAGGTGAGATATTGCAATTTTTCGATGCCGTCGAAGGCACGCGCTCCCACCACGGTGGCCTCGCGCGTGGTTTCGTAATAGTAGATGTCCAAAATGCCGTCGAAA
>CAMPCZ010000056.1 GCA_946648015.1 uncultured Clostridia bacterium | reverse complement strand
TTGTCGGCACTTTTATTATGCCACAAACGACGACGAGATGTCAATATTTATGGTAGATTGTACTTTTTATAATGGAAAACTATATGGAAAGCATATCAAAACGGCTTACAAACAAATGATTCCGCGTACGCAAGGCGGCGAAAGGCGCGGCCGAGCGCGTCTCGCCGCTTTTTTTGCGCTGTTATGTCGGGGGTGACGATGGCGGCGTTGCAAAAAATATGCCGTTTTACCCAAATAGGCTATCTTTCGCCCGCCTTTTGTGGTATAATCAACCTATGGCAAAATTGCCGCAAGTAGAAAGAATAGACAAAAAGGAGATTTGAATATGAAAAAGACAGTATCTTTATTGTTGGTAGTGGCGGTGCTTTCTACCGTCGTCGCAATGTGCTTTGCGGGTTGCAACCTCTTCAAGAGCATCACCCTCGACGAGGCCAAGGCCAACTTGGAGGGCGCCGGCTACGAGGTAACCGTGATGACGGGCGAAGAATTCGTCAATTCCGACAACGAGACCTATACCATCACTGCCGCCGAGTTGGAGCACTATCTCTATGCCGTCAAGGGCGATGACGTGATCCGTATGTATTTCTTCGTTTCCGTCGACGCGGCTTCCGACAACTACGACTTTATGTCCGACAGCAAATTGTTGGGCGGTCAAAGCAACTCGGTGGTCTACTTCGCCACCAAGCAAGCGCGCAAAGACGCCAAAGTGTGATCGTTGTTGCGAAAAAACAGAGGTTCGGCTCGTCCGAGCCTCTTTTTTTTGCGCTGTTTGGGTGGGAATCGCCGAAAGGGGGCTTGCCACGGGCGATCCAAGCGGTATAATAGAAGGGAAAGGCGGCAATTCGCCGTGCGGCAAAAGGAGAGTGGCACAATGGAGCAAAGAGAAAGGGCGACCCAAATGGCGGCGGGGCAAACACCGCAAACGGTAGACGCGGCGGCGCGGCAAGACGCAGTCGAGCAAGAGGCGTTGCAATTCCGCGCTCCGTTTGCCGCCGATTATATATGGATCAAAGAGGACGGCGTGGCCGTGTGGGCGGCTTTTTCCAAGGATATTACGTTGAACCAAGACCAAAGCGAGGCCGTGCTGGATATAGCCTGCGACACCCACTATTGGCTATGGATCAACGGCGAGGAGATCGTGTGGGAAGGCTCGCTCAAGCGCGGCGTAACGCCTCGGGACGGCTATTACGACCACGTCGTCGTGCGACGCAAGTTCAAGGCGGGGTCAAACAACGTGTCCATTTTGGTGCGGCATCTGGGCGACAACGGGTTTTCGCACAAGGACGCGGGGTGCGGCGGCTTGGTGGTGGAGGGCACCGTCGGCGACGTACCTTTGCTTAGCGACGGCACCTGGAAAGCCAAACGGTTCGGCTACGGGTATTCGGCTTGGAAGTTTTGGAACCATCTCAATTTTCGCTTGTCCGAGCGCGGCAGCGAGGTGGACGGCAGAGCCTACGACGAGTTTTGGTTGGGGCAGTCCGCCCGTGATTGGCCCAACGCCGTGGTGCTCGACCGCGCCAAGGCGGCCGCCGCTTTCGGTCGCAGCTATCGCAACCCTTTGCCTCCCAAGGTAGCGGCGGAGCCCGTCTATTGGGACGTGGGCAGTCGCGCTCGGCGCAGGTATACCTTCGACTTGCCCGTCAATATGCAGTTTTGTCCCGTTTTTGTGTTGGACGCAGACAAAGCGGGGCGCAAGATCACCTATTACACCGAGAATAGGTGGCTCAATTACAAAAACACCTATTCCACCCGCAAAGGCCAAAACCGCTTTTTGGATTTCGCCTGGATCAACGGCGACAAGTTGAAGGTGCGCTTGGGCCGTGGCATTCGGCTGGTGTCGGCGGGCTACCGCGCCACGGGGTACGGCGCCGACGCCGTGGCGGCATTCGACAGCGAGGACGAGGCGCTCAACGTATTGTGGCAAAAGGCGGCCAACACCTTGGCGGTGACGATGCGCGATTCCTATATGGATTGCCCCGACCGCGAGCGAGCCCAATGGATAGGAGACGCCGTCATCGAGAGCGATATGAGTTTCTATTGTTTGCGCCCCGAGAGCGCGGCATTGTTTCGCAAAGCCATCGTCGCCACCTACGGCTGGTTGCACCCGGACGGCGTGATACAGACCGTGGTGCCCAACGGGCTCAAAGCCTACGAGTTGCCCGTGCAAAACCTGGCATTTTTGGTGGGGTGCGTCAACTATATAGAATACTCGGGCGACCATAGCGTGTGGCCTATGGTGCTCACTATGGCGCAAGGCTATTTGCCGCTGTGGCAAATGAAAGACGGCTTGGTCGTACACCGCAAAGGCTCGTGGGATTGGGGCGATTGGGGCGGCAAAATAGACGTCCCCGCGCTGGAGAACGCTTGGTACTATTACGCAATGGCACGCTTGCTGCGCTACGTCCCCCACGGTAGCGAATTCGCGGCCTTTTGCCACGAACGTATGCGCCAAATAGCCGCCGCCTATGCCGCCTATCGCAAGTCGGTGGGCGTGGCCAGCGGCGCCAAAGCGGACGACCGCGCCAATGCCGTGGCCGTGCTTGCGGGGCTGTACCGCGAGGAGGACATAGCCGCCATCGTGCAGGCTCTGTACAACGTGCGCAACAGTTCGCCTTATATGGAAAAATACGTGGAGCAAGCCTTGTGCGAGCTGGGGCGCACCGATCTGGCGTTGGCCCGAGCCAAAGAAGTGTACGCCGCCATGATAGCGGACAAATGTACCACGTTGTGGGAGTTTTGGCGCAAACACGCCGGCACCACCAATCACGCTTGGGCGGGCGGTACACTATTTGTCCTATCGCGCTACGTCGGCGGTATCTACCCCACGTCGGACGGGTTTGCCACCTTCGCCGTGCGTCCCGATACCTCCGTGCTTGCCGACTTTTGCGTAACGGTCAACCCCGTAGAGGGCGTCGAGATCAGCCTGCGTGCGCGGCAGGACGCGGGGCGCCAAACGTTGACCGTGCATTGCACCTCGGCGGGCGGACAGTTGATAGCGACGGGCAAAAATTTCATCTTCAACGGCCAAAGCGTACCCTCGGCCGCCACGGCAGAGCGCGTCTTCGACCTTGCCGTCGGCGCCAACGAATTGTCTTTCGAGTAGTCCGCACTCGCTTGCCCAAAGGACGCAACCTTCGTCATAGGCAAACGCTACCAACGAAAAAACAAGCCTTTGCATCGCAAGGGCTTGTTTTTGGCAACGAAAAAGCGCATGGGCTATTGCAGATCCTCTATCACTTGGCCGATGTCGGCGTCCAAAAGAATGCTTTGGTTGCGTATGGGGTCGGGACAAACCGCGTCGCCCAAATTGACGCACGCATAGGTGGCGTTGCGATTGGCGGCCGTCATACGCCAAAACGGATATTTGATGATGACGGGCGTATTGGCGCCCACGCCCAACTCCCAAAACAGCACGTTGCCTTTGGCGTGGCGCTCCACAAAGTCGGTGTATCGTTGGGCCGCTTGATACCAACCCTCGTCTTGCACGAAGGTGTCGTCGGCGCGTAGGTTCATGCTCATGGGCGCGCCGCACACGGGGCAATGGGGCACCAACGCCGTGGGTACGCGGCCTTGACGTTGTTCGGCGTACATACGGCGCACCACGTTTTCGTTGTCGTAGGTCTTGTTGTGGCAAGGCTTGCTGCATTGCCACAGCCCGTAGTCGCCCTGCGTGTAGAAAAGGCGTTGTTTGTCAAACCCCGCTCGCTGAAAGCAATGGTCCACGTTGGTGGTCAGCACAAAGTAGTTTTTGTCCTTGACGAGCGCAAGCAGGCGGTCGTACACGGGCTTGGGCGGCGCAACGTAGCGGTTGATATAGATATATCTGGACCAAAAGCCCCATTGCTCCTCGAGGGTGTCGTAGGGATAGAAACCACCCGAGTACATATCGTGGAAGTGGTATTTCTCCTCGAAATCGCCAAAGTTTTGGTAGAAACGCTTGCCGCTATAGGTGTAGCCCGCCGAGGTGGACAGTCCCGTCCCCGCGCCGATCAACACGGCGTCGGCCGTGCTAAGCGCCTCTTGCAGGCGGCTGATATTAGTCGAGTAGTCGATGGTAGATTGCATAGTCTATATCCTTCCATACATTGAAGATCACTTTGATGGTGCTGCCCGTCGTGCGTTTGTAGCGGCGCACCGCCTCTACTGCCACCTCGGCCGCCTCGCGGTTGGGGTAGCCGAATACGCCCGTAGATATGCAACAAAAAGCCACGGTCCCCAGGTGGTAGCGGTCGGCCAACGCCAAACACTCGGTGTAGCACGAGGCCAGATCCGCCGCGTTTTGCGGGGTAGGGCGACCTTGCACGATGGGCCCCACCGTGTGCAACACGTAGCGGCACGGCAAATTGTAGCCCTCGGTTATTTTGGCCCGTCCCGTCGGCTCCTCGGCGCCCTGCCTGCGCATCATGGCGTCGCACGCCAAGCGCAGTTGTATGCCCGCAAAGGTGTGTATGGCGTTGTCGATGCAATGGTGCCCCGGCACAAAGCACCCCAATAGGGCGCTGTTGGCGGCGTTGACGATGGCGTCCGCCTTGAGGGTGGTGATGTCGCCTTGCCACACCGTCATATCTTCCCTATAGGGTAGAGTAGCCGCGTCGGTGATGCCTTTGGCTGCCGTTGCGGCCGCGAGATAGTCGTCCTGCACCGCCAAAAATGTCGGCGAGGCCTCGCCGGGGGCGCGCACGTTCATCAGGGCGCGTAGCAACTTCTTTTGGTCATCTGCCGCCGTGGGTACCTCTGCCGAATACCCGCCCTCTTCGAGCAGATAGCGTATCAAATATAGCCGCCTTTCTTCTTGGGTCATGCCGCACTCCTTTGCCAGCCTTTGGGTGGCAATGCTATTATACCATTCGTTTGCGTCGGGCGCAACCGCGCACCGCATATACGGCACGCTACAAAAAAACGACCCGCTCCGATGGGAGCGGGTTTTATCTTTTGTGCGATCTATGCTACTTACAGCAAATTGCTGAAGTATTTGATGGTGCGCACCATTTGGCTGGTGTAGCTGTTCTCGTTGTCGTACCAAGACACGACTTGCACTTGATAGGTGTCGTCGTCGATTTTGGCTACCATGGTTTGGGTGGCGTCAAACAAGCTGCCGTAGGTCATACCGATGACGTCGGAAGAAACGATCTCGTCGGTGTTGTAGCCGAAGCTCTCGTTGCTGGCGGCCTTCATAGCGGCGTTGATGCCTTCTTTGGTGATGTCTTTGCCCTTGACAACGGCTACCAAGATGGTGGTGGAACCGGTGGGGGGGGGTACGCGTTGTGCGGCACCGATCAACTTACCATTGAGCTCGGGGATGACCAAACCGATGGCTTTGGCGGCACCGGTGGAGTTGGGCACGATGTTTTGGGCACCGGCGCGGCTGCGGCGCAGGTCGCCTTTGCGTTGGGGACCGTCCAAAATCATTTGGTCGCCGGTGTAGGCGTGTACGGTGGTCATAATGCCGCTTTGGATGGGCGCGTACTCATTGAGGGCTTTGGCCATGGGCGCCAAGCAGTTGGTGGTGCAGCTGGCGGCCGAGATGATGTTGTCCTCTTTGGTGAGGTTGGTGTGGTTGACGTTGTAGACGATGGTGGGCAAGTCGTTGCCTGCTGGAGCGGAAATGACCACTTTCTTGGCGCCGGCGTCGATGTGGGCTTGCGATTTGGCCTTGCTGGTGTAGAAACCGGTGCATTCCAGCACTACGTCGATATCCAACTCTTTCCAGGGCAATTCGGCGGCTTTGGCCATGGCGTAGATGGTGATCTCTTTGCCGTCTACGGTGATGCTACCGGGGGTTACGACGGTTTTGCCGTCTTCGGCCAACACGGCGTCTTTGTAGTCGACGGTATGACCCATGCGCACGTAGTTGCCTTGCGCGGTGTCATATTTCAACAGGTGAGCCAGCATTTTGGGGCTGGTGAGGTCGTTGATCGCCACGACTTCATAGCCGTCCGCACCGAACATTTGACGGAAAGCCAAACGACCGATTCTGCCGAAACCATTGATAGCTACTCTTACGTTCTTTGCCATAAAAATATCCTCCATAAGATAATATTATTCATTCTTGAGCCACTTGGGGCAATCTGCGCCTATGGCCTATATCATTGTACAACAATCTACGCCCCTTGGCAAGCGTTTTTTTCAAAATACGTGCCCAAGACGGCGCGCCCCCTTTGGCCGTCGTTTTTTCGCCGAGGGGTTGACGAAATCGCCGCCGGCGCATATCATTATAGATATATACGGCAAGGAGTGTGCTTACTATGGATATCAACGTCAAAAATCGCCGCCGACTGTTGGCGCAAAAGGTACTGAAAGGGCTGGCCTCGCGCAATATGCAGGGCTACTATGCCGACACCAAGGAGGAGGCGTTGCAACTGGCGCTCTCCCTCATCGACCGCGGCGCCGTGGTGACTATGGGCGGCGGCATGAGCGTGTGGGAGATAGGCTTGGCTGCCGCGCTCAAAGCGTCCGAGGACTACGTCTTTTTGGATCGCGCCGACTATGCCGACCCCCGTCAGGCCATGCTGGCGGCCTACGACGCCGACGTGTATTTGTCCGGTGTCAACGCCATTACGGAGGACGGCGTGTTGGTCAACATAGACGGCAACGCCAACCGCGTGTCGGCCTTGGCCTACGGCCCCAAAAAAGTGGTGCTGGTGGTGGGGCTCAACAAGGTGTGCCCCGATCAGGACAGCGCAATGAAACGAGCGCGCCACGTGGCCGCGCCTACCAACGCGCAACGCTTTGGACTATCTACGCCTTGCGCCAAGACGGGCGCTTGCGCCGATTGCAAGTCGCCCGATACCATCTGTTGCCAATTTCTCATCACGCGGTTTTCGCGGCACCAAGGGCGTATTCACGTCGTGCTGGTAGGCGAAGACTTGGGCTATTGAGCCTTGTCGGCGCCCTGCGACTTGCGACCGTCTTTCGGCTCGCGGCGGGGCTCCTTCGACCGCTCGGTAGTTACGCCCGACGCGGCGCGGTTGCGGCTTGGGGCGATGCCTGCCTTTTGGGCATTGGCGGGTATCAATGGCAGCGGCAAATAATTGCCGTAGCAAAGGTTTTTGCAAAATAATGCCGAAATCGGGAAAAAAACGCCGAAAAGTATTGAAAAGTTTTACAAGAGATAATATAATAGGAAAAACCGCGCGTTTGCGCATTCGCGGATCGATGCGGCTCGTACAAGTTGTGTCGCCGGCCGACGGGCGCCGATATGCGCCGGAGCAAAATAGGAAGAAAGGAGAAACAAAACAATGAAACGGAAATTATTCGTAGCGGTCATATCACTGCTGGTGCTTGTTCTGTTGGTGGGCACACTCGGTTTGGTCGCCTGCAAAGACAAAAAAGGCGACGAGGAGCCCTCGCCGAGCACGGACGATACCCCCAAGACCTCTGACGATACCCCCAAGACCTATACGGTGGAGTGGGTGGACTACGACGGCACGGGTATCGCCTTTACCAAGGACGTGCCCGCCGGCACTACACCCGTCTTCGGCGGCAAAACGCCCACCCGCACGGGCTACGTCTTCGAGGGTTGGGACCCCACCCCCGCGCCCATCACCGCCGATACCACCTACACCGCCGTCTATTCGCAAATCGACTACGAAGTCAGCGAAACCGAATTTGCGGCGACAATGTCATTTGCCGGCAACTTCACGGCAGAGTTTGCTCTTTTTGGCATCGATTGTTCACTCTATCAACTTGCCGATGGAAGTTTTGAATTTATACAACCCGGTAAAGACGGCGGTGTCGCAATCGCAGTCAAGCGAGAAGACGGAAACTTTGATTATTCCGGTACAAGCTTTTTCGACGCCGGCGGATACCCATTGTTCGGTGAAATGGGAATAATCACAAAGGCGGAAGCAGACGAAACAAAGAGCCGCGTGTTTATGCCGGGAGTTTATTTGCCTCAAGTCAAGTACAGCGATTTGACGTATGACTCTGCCAAAGGCGAATATAATGCCTTGATCGTGAACGACGATGACGTAACGATGAATATCAATCTGCGATTTGAAGACAATCGGCTCGTCAATGCAACGATCAGTGCGGAAGGCGGAAAGATTGAAATAACTTTCTCCGACTATGGAAAGACAGTTCTTCCCGACGCGGAACGTCTATATTCCAAATCTCGCGGCGGAGTTGTCGACGTCACAGACGAGGAAGGTTATTGGGGCTCTGCAACCATCACTCTTCCGTCAACAAAAGCCGGCGATAAATTCAATATCTACCTGAACGTCAACGTCGGAGATCTTCCTGACGGATACAATCTTCTCAAAGACAAGATGTATTTGCAAACCGGGCTCTTACGTGACTTTGTCAACGACAAAGACAAGAATGATACCGAAGAGTATACCGACGACTACGTGTCTTTGAGTTTGGAAGGACTGTATAATTTGTCTATTGATCCTTTGCCGACTTACGGCTTTGGAGGCACGACGTCCGTCACAAAGGATGGAAACTTGTTGGAGGCATTCCTCACTCAGTACGGTGAAGATCAGGACAAAATGGTAGAAAAGGGCGTGTATAATTTGCTTCTTACAGTCACGCTCAAAAAAGACCTTAAAGAAGGCGACAACTACGTGATTTTCTCCGCTAAATATAATAAAGCGATTTCCATCGCTATCACCGCTGACAAAGACAACGGTTATGACGACGAAAAGAATATATCTCTCGGTAGTACTTCAAAAGGTGAAGTGTTTGAGTTCGATCTCATCGCTACGTTTGATCCACCTGCCAACTATGATCCGTCAAGCGACCGCTTCTGCATTGACGTCGCGCTGTTTGACAAAGGTGACGTTTATTACAGCGATGATGAGTTTAAGGTGACGATGACATATAATGGCAGAGAACTCCAGGAGTACCTCACAAGTGCGTACAAGTACAGAGGCAGATTGACAAAATCTGCTGATAGCACCGAGAGTCTCCCGGCAGGCACCTATGAAGTGCATATCAAAGTGGAACTTGTGAAAGATTTGCCTGCAGACAATACGTTCAAACTGGGCGTCGCAATCTCTTGCTATGAATAATTGAAAAGGCGGCGATCGGCAGTCAGCCGCAAAGCAACCGGATTTTGCATTACCGAAAAGGGAGAGTTTCACCTCTCCCTTTTTGTATGTGTCGCGCAGGTGGCGGCTCATCGCCAAAGCACGGTTTGCGCAGTGCGTGCCGGCAAGCGTTGCCGCCCCTTGACAGTCGGCTACCCTCACTCGAGCGGGGTAATGGCGGACAGCCTCCAAGGCAACGAAAAAGCGCGGCCGAATGCCGCGCTTTTGGCGCCTTGCGTTTGGCCCACTCGGGGCCTATGGCAAAGGCGACGTTTGGGTGCAAAAACTATTTTTCCCAGGGGAATACGTATTGGGTCAGGCCGAGCATATCGCGCACGCCGCACATTTCTTTTTGTACGGACTCGTTGATGGGCACGCCCGAATCTTTGCGGCTGAGCCACACGTTCCATTCTTTTTCGCCGGCGGTGTAGATGCGCTCGGCACCCGGGGCTTTTTTGCTGGCGCGCACCGCGCGAAGGATGTCGCCCGCCTTTTTGCGGCAGAGATCTTGACCCAAGAAGTGGTCGGTGTCTATGGCAATGAAGAAGTGGCCCAAGTGATAGGGTACTTTCTCGCCGTTTGCACCCACGCCGTTGAGGGCTTTGCCGTATTCGCCGTCTTGCAAAGCGGCGGAGAGGATCTCCACCACCATGGCGTAGCCGTAGCCTTTGTAGCCGCCCAATGCCTCGCCGATGCCGCCCAACGTGGTGAGGGCTGCCGTGCCTTGACGTATCTTTTTGAGCGCTACGCCCGCGTCGCCCTCTACGGGGTTGCCCTCTATGTCGATGATGGTGCCGGGGTGCACGGGCTCGCCGATGCGCTCGTAGTATTCCACCTTGCCGTTTTGGGTGATGGACGTGGCGCAGTCGATGAGAAAGTCAAAGTCTTCGTCGGTGGGAATGCCGATGGTGAGGGGATTGGTGCCGAACATACCCTCTACGCCAAAGGTGGGTGCCACGGAGGGGCGCGCGTTGGTGCCCGTAATGCCGATGCAGCCGGCCTTGGTGGCCATGGTGGGGTAGTAGCCCGCTATGCCGTAGTGGCAACTGTTGCGCACCACCACCATACCCATGCCGTAGCGTTTGGCTTTGGCTATGGCCAAACTCATGGCTTTGTAGCCGATGACCTGACCCATACCGTCGTGGCCGTCTACCACAGCGGTGGTCTCGGTCTCTTTGACTATTTCAAAATTGGTAACGGGGTTTTGGATACCGGCCAAAATGCGGTCGATATAGATGGGTTTGAAGCGGTTGCAGCCATGCGACTCGATGCCTCGTTTGTCCGACTCGAGCAACACGTCGGTGCATATCTCGGCGTCTTCGCGCGGAACGCCCACGCCCACGAAAGCGTCGGTAACGAAGTCGTATGCGGTTTTCCAATCCAAAATAACTTTTGCCATAGTTCTCTCCTTTTTACCATAAATGGTAATCTTATTTCATCATACCACCCCGCCCGCTCGGTGTCAACGCAAAAAGAAAATTTGCCCGACAACAATAGCCAAGCTATGCGTCGGGCAAATCGGTCGGGGTCGGCAAACGACCTCGGCGCTATAGGGTAACGTCTATCTTTTTGGATAGAAGATGCTCGTTTTCGTCGTGCAAAATGCGGGCGAGCGCGTCCCTTGCGTCCCATTGTTGACGGTCGGCTTTGTCCAAAACGGACAGCACCATGCGGTCGACGTGGTCGTCGGGCGAAAGGGGACGATAGCCGTATTCTTGCAGGCTGGAATTGTAAAAATCAACTATGGATCGGGTGGCTTCGCTCTTTTTTTGCGTCATTAGCCACACCAAAAATTCTTTTTTCGATAGGGGTTCGTTCGCCTTGGGATCGCATTGCAAATCGCCAACGGCGTAGTTTTTCAAATCAAAGTTGCACAGCACGGTGGCAGGCATATTGTAAAAAAGGCGCATCGCCTCTTGGCTGAGTTGGTTGGTATATCTGTCGTATAGCGGGCTCTCGGGGCTCGAAATGTTGTTGAGAACTTGCACGGTCAAACGTTTGAATTCCTCGAAATTATCACACGAAGCGGCTTGTTCCAAAAGCATTTTGTTGGTGCGTTTGGCGACCATATGTCGCAAACTGTCCAATTCGTTTTGCATCGTGTTCAACAATGCTTTGCCGGTCGGTTTCGGCATACTGTCTTTTGGTTGGTTGCTGCTCCTTTTCGCTGCGCCCCGTGGGGTGCCGCTACCTTGATAAATTCGATCTGTCATTTTTTCTTCGCCCTAAAAAAAGGCCCTCCTTTGCTTTTATTATAGGTCGCTCTGTCTCTCTCGACAACAAGTCGTTGCAATTTTACGTTTTTTTATCGCTCGCTAGCGACTTTTGCACTATTGACACTATCGTGCGGTTGCGATATAATATGTGTACGAGGAGGAGTTATGAGCCGATCCAAAAGCCGCACCCCGTGTTTTGTGGCGGGGGGGTCTATCGTAGCCGGTATTTTT
>CAMPCZ010000055.1 GCA_946648015.1 uncultured Clostridia bacterium | reverse complement strand
GCAGAATTCCCCGCCCGCCATGCGCAGCTCCGCGTCCTCCGGTCCCTCCGGAAAACGGACAAATCCCACCTGTTCCACCTCGGGATGACGCCGCATCAGCTGCGCGGCGGTCTCCGGCTGCCGGGCCGTCTCCACGGAACTCTCCACCAGCGCCGTGATATTTCCGGTAGGATCCCATATACTGTAGCGAATCGTATCCATGTTTTTCCTCCCGGTCTGCCGCGGAATATGCTCAGCTGGCCGGACAGGCCCGCCGCCCGGTTCCGGACAGTTCACGGTCTGCTATCGTTCAAACACTCTCAGGAACTGTTTCGTTCTCTCCTCGGCGGGATGATCGAAGACGTCCTTCGGATCCCCCTGCTCCACGATCACGCCGCCGTCCATGAAGATGACCCGGTTGCTGACCGCCTTGGCGAACGGCATCTCGTGGGTCACCACGACCATCGTCATTTTCTCCTCCGCCCGCTGGCGGATAACCTTCAGAACCTCCCCGGAGAGTTCGGGGTCCAGTGCCGAGGTCGGCTGGTCGAAGAGCATGACCTTGGGGTTCATTGCCAACGCGCGCACAATAGCGATACGTTGCTTCTGCCCGCCCGACAAGGTGGAGGGATAGACGTTGGCTTTTTCGGCCAAGCCGATGCGCTCCAGCAACCGCATTGCGGTATCGCGCGCCGCGCGCTTGATAGCCGCCTTATCCTTGTATTCGGGCTCGATGTAGTGCCATGGCTCGGGGTACTTGGCACGATCTATCACGCGCTCGGCATTTTCGATGCGGGTGATGAGTTTCAGTTTGATTTTGGTCAGTTTGGGGTCGTAGGTAACCAAACTCTTGCCCTTTCGCTCCACCAATGCCTTGGTTTTTTCCCATTCCCTTTCGACAGGTTCCAGCAAAGCGTTGTTGTCATCTATTATTTTTTTATTTTTGGCTATCCGCTTGTCGATACGCGCATATACGCGCTCTTTGTTGGCGGCCAACCACTTGTTGTAGATAGGCATCAACCGATTGTTCCACTTGGCCTGCCGCATTTTTTGTTTGCCCACCGCTATGGGGGCAAGGGTTATGTTATCCAGCACGGTCAGGTTGTTGAACAAGTTGAATTGCTGAAACACCATGCCCATCTTTTGGCGGCAGGTATTGATGTTGATTTTGAGGTCGGTCAGATCGTCCCCGTCAAAGATGATCTCGCCGGCAGTGGGATCTTCCAGCACGTTGAGGCAACGCAATAGGGTGGTTTTACCACCGCCGGACGGGCCGATGATGGCGACGCGCTCCCCCGGTTGTATATCAAACGTTATGTCGTCCAACACAAGCAAATTGCCAAACTTTTTGATGAGGTGCTTTACTTGTATGATGGGCAACGTCTTGGATGTTGTGTCGATGGCAGTCTTTTCAACGTCTATCACTCTTAGCAAACCTCCTCTCTACCAATTTGATCAATGCCGTTATGCCCAATACCAGCACCAAGTACACGGCGCCCAATATGAGATAGGGCACTATATACTCATAGTTGCTGTCGGCAATGGATTTGAATGCCTTGGTCAAGTCCACCACGGCAATAAAACTGACCACCGAGGTCTCCTTGATGAGCACGATAAACTCGTTTCCCAAAGTCGGCATAATATTTTTGATGGCTTGCGGAATGACCACGTGCAACATCGTATAGCCATAGCTTAGCCCCAGCGTGCGCCCCGCCTCCAACTGGCCGACGTCCACCGACTGTATGCCGCTGCGCATGATCTCGCTGACGTAGGCGCCGCTATTCATACCGTACACCACGATGGCCACTATCAGTCGATAGCGCTCGATAGGCACCGACAGGCTATTTGCGCTCAGCCCAATGGCAGGAAACAGCACGTAGTAGACGATAAGCAACTGCACCATAATAGGCGTACCACGGAATATAGCGATGTATACGTCCGCTATCTTGGATAGCACTTTGATACCGATATTCGTCTGGGGCGCCACCTTGACTACCGCCAATATCGTGCCGATAAAGATGCCCAAAAACAGACTGACAACGGCAATAATTACCGTTGTCTTCAGTCCGTCTAATACGTCTTGGTATCCTCCGTTTGTATAGAAGGAACGCCAGAATAGATCCCAACTAGTCATTACTTCAAGCTTTTGAATACGGCGATCACATCCTCTGCGGTCTTGCAGTTATCAAAGGCGGTGTTGTCTTTTTTGACGACCAACACTTGCGCCGCGCCCTCTTCGTACGCTTCGGTAAAGGTTACGGACAGCGCACGCTTGGCATTGACGGTCAGGCAGGCCAGAGCAATGTCGGCGTCCCCTTGTTGCACCGAGGTCACCACCGCGGCGAAGTCCATATCGCTTATCACCAACTCAAGATCCAACTCGGCGGCGATGATCTTGGCGATCTCCATATCGATGCCGTAGAATTTGGTGCCGATCTTGTACTCGTAGGGAGCAAATTGCGCATTGGTGGCCAGCACCAACTTGTCGGCGGCCGACGAATTGCCGTTTTCCACACCCACGTAGGTCGTGCTGGCGGGGGCGGAACCTTGGTCGCCTTCATCGTTGATGACGATATCGGCATAGGCTGCGTATATCGCGTCCAACGTGCCGTCGGCTTTGATGCGTGCAATGATGGCGTTGATCTGCGACAACAATTCGGTTTTGGCTTTGTTGACGCCAATGGCGTATTTCTCCACGGTCAAGTCAATGCCTATCATCTTGATGTCGTTGGGGTTGGCCGCTACCAAAGTCTCGGCCACCGATTTGTCTACTACTGCGTAGTCGATACTGCCGTTCTTCATGTCGTTGACGGCCAAGCCGATGTTGTCATACGAGGACGTTTTGGCATTGGGAATGCCCGCAAAGCCCCAATCTACGTCGCCTTTGACGTAGGCCTCGCCGGTAGTGCCGGCTTGCACGCCGATGGCCACCGTTTTCGTCGTATTGCAGGCCGCGAAGGCAAACAGGCACGAGAGTGCCAACACCACCGCTACGATACTGATAATCAACTTTTTCATATAGAAAATCTCCTTTCGTTTTGATATGAATATCTTACAACGAAAATGTATTTTTTTGCAAGTAAAATGCATTATTTTTTTATAATTATCCGTTTTATACAATTTATTCTGCTTTTTATCCATTTCTGTGAATATATGCAAAACATTTATGCAATTGTTTGTGCCAATATACATCAGGCGCTTGCGTATAGCCGACGACGCACAAAAAACAGCCGATCATCTCGCCCCCTTGCCGACAAAAAAGACGGCAAACTGCCGTCTTTTCGGTTGTTGTCAAGGACTATGCGCATTCGTACCCTATTTGTTGCCGATGGACTTCACGTATTCGATTGCCATCTCGCGCAGTCTGTATTTGAGTATCTTGCCCGCCGCATTCATGGGAAACTCGTCCACAAACACGATATAGCGCGGCACTTTGTGTCTGGCTATATTGGCCAGCATATAGGCTTTGAGTTCGGCCTCGCCAAGCGACTCGCCCGCCTTGGGTATAACGAACGCCGTTACTTCCTCGCCGTATTGCTCGTCGGGCACGCCCACCACCTGCACGTCGCTCACCTTGTCGTGAGTCAAAATAAACTCTTCCAATTCTTTGGGATAGATGTTTTCGCCACCGCGAATGATCATATCTTTCAGGCGGCCCGTTATGCGGTAGTTGCCGTCGACGGTGCGACACGCCAAGTCGCCGGTGTGCAACCACCCCTCTTTGTCTATGGTTTCGGCAGTAGCTTGGGGCATCTTGTAGTAGCCCTTCATCAAGTTGTAGCCGCGCGCCAAAAACTCTCCCGTCACCTCGTCGGGGCAATCCTCCCCCGTTTCGGGGTCTACTATGCGGCACTCGATGGCCGGCAAAGGACGGCCCACGGTGGCTACGCGCACCTCGATGGGGTCATCCGTGCTGCTCATCGTACAGCCGGGAGAGGCCTCGGTTTGACCGTAGACGATGGTGATCTCCCGCATATTCATCTCGCTGACCACTTGGCGCATGGTGGAGATGGGGCAAGGGCTACCTGCCATAATGCCCGTGCGCATATAGGAAAAATCGGTCTTGGCAAAATCGGGGTGCTCGAGCATAGCGATAAACATGGTAGGCACGCCGTGGAATGCCGTGATATGCTCGGCATTGATGCACGCCAAAGAGGATTTGGCCGAAAAATAGGGCAACGGCGACAGCGTTACGCCGTGCGTCATAGAGGCCGTCATTGCCAACACCATGCCAAAGCAATGGAACATGGGTACCTGTATCATCATGCGGTCTGCCGTAGACAGATCCATACGGTCGCCTATTGCCTTGCCGTTGTTGACGATATTGTAGTGCGTGAGCATCACGCCCTTGGGAAAGCCCGTCGTACCCGACGTATATTGCATATTGCACACGTCGTGCTTATCCACCATAGAGGCCATACGCAACACTTTTTCGAGGGGCACGTTTTTGCTGAGCGCCCACGCGTCGGCCCACTCCAGGCAACCGTCCAACTCGTAGCCCACTGTAATGACGTTGCGCAAAAAAGGCAGCCTGGCGGCGTGCAAAGGCGCCGTTTTGGGCTTGCCTGCCAACTCGGGGCATAACTCGGCTACGATGGCGCCGTAGTCGGTATCCTTGGCACCTTTGGTCATAATGAGGGTGTGGGTATCCGACTGCTTGAGCAAATATTCTATCTCGTGTATTTTGTAGGCCGTATTGACCGTAACCAACACCGCGCCCAACTTGACGGTAGCCCAAAAGGCAATGTACCATTGGGGCACGTTGCTGGCCCACACCGCAACGTGCGTGCCTGCCTTGACGCCCATGGCCACCAAAGCACGCGCAAACGTATCCACGTCCTGCCGAAACTCGGCGTAGGTACGCGTGTAGTTAAGGGTGGTATACTTGAACGCATATTGGTCGGGAAACTCCGCTACCATACGATCCAGCACTTGCGAAAAGGTGGCGTCGATGAGGGTCTCCTTTTCCCAAACGTATACGCCCGTGCCCGCCCTATTGCGCAAATAATCGCGCTTGGCGGCAGGCGCAAATTGCCGCATATACTCCACGTATTGCGCCATGATAATGTCTTCGTCCTGCAGATCCTCGCACCAAGCGGGGTCCCATACCAAGGACAAATAGCCGTCGTAATTGACTGACCGCAACGCCAGCATGATGTCACCCAAAGGCAACGCGCCCTCGCCCAACAAGCGATAGGCAATGCCGCCGCCCTCTTTGACGCCGTCGTTGACGTGTACGTGCCGCACGTAGGCTCCCAAGTTGCGAATAACGGCTTCGGCACTTTCGCCTTTGCCGAAGTAGGCGGCAGACAAATTCCACAAAGCCGCCAAATTGTCGTCGGCAAACCGCTCCAGCACCCAGCGCAAAACGCCCGTATCGGCAAACACGCCCGCCGTTTCGAGCAACAACACCACGCCCGCGCGAGTAGCCTCGGGCAACACCAGTTTTACAAAGTCTTGCGCACGCTCGGCGGCCTCGGCCTCTACTCGGTTGGTCTTGAGGCGCACGTAGGGTATCTTGAATGCCTCGGCCAACCGAATACATTGTTCGCACTCGGCCAAAGCGGCCTCCCGCAGGCGCGCGTCCGCGATATCGGCCAACACGTCGATGCAAGGCAATTCTATCTTTTGTTCATACAGTTCTCGGCGTATCTTGCTGGCGTTTTCCACCCGCAAAATGGCCGACTTGGCGCGAAACAAATCGTTGCCGATATTGTGCAACTCCACACCGCCGAAGCCCAGCGACGCGGCGCGGGCGACAAAACTGTTGAAGTTGTCGTTATGCCAACCTTTTGTGGAAAAAGACAGTTTCATCATACACCCTCGTACATGATCTTGTTGACGGCGCTGAGATAGGCGCGAATGGACGCGCCGATAATATCCGTCGACACACCGTTGCCGATATACACTTTGCCGCCGTGGCGCAATTTGACCTGCGCCTGACCCACGGCCTCTCTACCCTCGGTAACGGCGTTGATTTTGAAATCGTCCAGCTCGTAGTGCGCGCCCACGATTTGTTCGAGCGCGCGGAAGGCGGCGTCGATGGGGCCGTCGCCGATGGATACGCCGCGCAACACGGCATTGTCCTTGGCCACCGTTATTTGGGCGGACGAAGGAATGATATTGCCGTTGTTGAGCACGTAACTCTCCAATTTGTACACGGTGGGCACTTGGGCGGCCACGCTCTCCACGATGGCGGCCAACTCTTTGGCGCCCACTTTCTTTTTGCTGGCTACGCGCAAAAATTCTTCAAACACGTAGTCCTGCTCCCGCTCGTTGAGGTCATAGCCGATCTTGGCCACTTCCTCCAAAACGCGCGCCTTATCGTCGGTGTCGTCCAATACGATATTGCTGTCGCCTTGGGGCGCGGCGAATTCGGCCGTCGCCCGCACCGATTCGATCAGACGGGCGTTGCGATGCAATATGGTGGCGTCCAAGTTGATTTGCACGCCGTACTGTTGGGCGGCGTTGTGCAACAGTTTGCCCAGCGTCTCGAGGTCGGCACCCACGCCGCTCTTACCCGCTTTGACAAACGACGCGCCCGCTTTGACGGCAAGTACCGATTGCGCCACCGCCAGCCCCTCGCTATCGCAAGCGCGCACACCCACGGGCACGCGGCATATCGCCACTACGTCGCGCACCAAGGCGGCGAAGTCGTCGGGCATCGTTTGCCCCAATTCGTCGGTGATAGATATGAGATCGGCACCCGCGTCTTGGGCGGCGGCTACGATGGATAGCAACTCGTCCTTGTCGGCGCGCGTGGCGTCTTTGGCGCAAAACTCCACCGCAAATTTGCTTTTGGCGGCCGCCACGGTTTTGGCGACCCATTCCCGCATTTTGGGCGCTTTCATTTGATGGAAATATTCCATACCCACCGTAGACACGGGTACCTCCACGCGAATGATTGCGCCCTCTATGCCCGCCAAAATGCGTTGGGCGGCGGCAAATTCGTCGTCGGTGGATACGGCCACCGACAATTTGCTAAGTCGTATGAAAGAGGCCAAAGTGCGCAACAACACCTCGTCGGTTTTAGACGCGGTGAGATTGGGCAACTCGATGACGTCCACGCGCAACTCCTCCAAGTAGCGCGCAACGTTCAACTTTTCTTTGAAAGTATACTCGCCGTTGCACAGCGTAATATCTGCTATTTTGACCTGTTTCATACCTTACCTCTCTATTGTCTTAGATTTGATACGTCCAGCCGAAGGTGTCCTCCACTTCGCCCCATTGAATGCCCGTAAGGGTATCGTAGAGGTGCTGGGTAACGGGGCCGATCTTGTTGTCGTTGATAATATATTTCTTGCCCAAATAGTTGAGTTCGCCAATGGGCGAGACCACGGCCGCGGTGCCGCAGCCCCACGCTTCCTCCAAGGTGCCGTCCGCCAAGGCTTGTCCCAACTCGTCCACCGACAGCAACCGCTCTTCTACGGTATAGCCCTCGCTTTGCAACAATTCGATGCAACTTTTGCGCGTAATGCCGGGCAATATAGATCCCGTCAATTTGGGCGTTACCACCTTGCCGGCGATCTTGAACATAACGTTCATAGCACCCACTTCTTCGATGTATTTGCGCTCCACGCCATCGAGCCACAGCACCTGCGAATAGCCCTGCTCCTCGGCCTTTTTGCCCGCTCGGGTAGAGGCCGCGTAGTTGCCGCCGCACTTGGCATAGCCCGTGCCGCCGCGCACCGCACGCACGTCGGTAGACTCGATCATAATGCGCACGGGATTGATGCCCTCTTTGTAGTAGCTACCCACGGGCGAGGCGATGATGATGAATTGCGCGCGCTTGATGGTGTGCACGCCCAAGGTGCGGTCGTCGCCGAAAAGGAAGGGGCGCAGGTAGAGCGATGTGCCCTTTTTGTGGGGCGTCCAATCTTGCTCTAGGCGCACGAATTCGGTCAAGGCCTGCATCGCCATATCCTCCGGGATTTGGGGCAAGCACAGGCGCTCTGCCGAATTGTTGAGGCGACGCACGTTCTCGATGGGGCGGAACATTTGCACCTTGCCGTCCGCGCGCCTATATGCCTTGAGACCCTCGAATATCTCGGCGCCGTAGTGCAACACCGTCGACGCGGGATGCAGACTGATGTTTTCAAATGGCACGATGCGCGCATTGTGCCAGCCCTCTTCGGGCGTGTATTCCATGCGGAACATATGGTCGGAAAAGACCTGACCAAACCCCAACGTATCGGCATTGGGTTTTTCTTTGGGAGATGTGGTTTTGACGATTTCGATTTTCATTTCTATACCTCTCTTAATCTTGGTATGCTCTGCCGATCTGCATCGCTCTCAAGTTTACCTCCAGCATATCGGCGTGCTTTGCCGATATCACCTTGCCCAACGCCGCAGCGACCGATGCGTCGCCGAAATCGTCGAGCACTTGCAATATCTTGCCAATGAGTATCATATTGGCCAAGGTGGGCATATCGTTGTCCGAGGCCAATTTGGTGGCGGGGACCGCAAACACCCGCACGTCGGTGCGGTTGACCTTGCGCTCGATAAGCGAACTGTCCATAAAAATGATGCCGCCCGGCTTCACCGCCGACTCAAAGCGGTCGAGCGAGGGCAAGTTCATGGCCACCAATACGTCGGGCTCGCTGACGATGGGCGAGCCGACAGGCGTATCCGACACGATGACCGAGCAACTGGCGGTGCCGCCACGCATCTCGGGGCCGTAGGAAGGCAACCAAGACACCTGCTTGTCGTCAACCAAGCCCTTGTATGCTACGAATTTGCCGGCGAACAAAATGCCTTGACCGCCAAAGCCCGAAAACAAAAATTCCGTAGTACTCATTATTTGTTGCCTCCTTCTTGCGTAGCGCTTCTATCCTTATATACGCCCAAAGGATACACGGGTATCATCTTTTCGTCTATCCACTTCAGGGCGTTTTGGGGCGTCATACCCCAGTTGGTGGGGCAGGAAGACAACACTTCCACCAGCGAAAATCCCTTGCCGTCCAACTGATTTTGGAATGCCTTTTTGATGGCCTTTTTGGCCGCTCTCACATGGGCGACGCTGTTGACCGTAACGCGCTCCAAGTACTCGGGGCCGTCCAATTCGCGCAGCATTTCGCACACCTTGATGGGATAACCGCACAGTTTGGGGTCGCGGCCATAGGGCGATGTTTGCGTCACTTGCCCTATGAGCGAAGTGGGCGCCATTTGGCCACCCGTCATACCGTAGATGGCGTTGTTGATAAAGATGACGGTAATGTTTTCGTTGCGCGCCGCGGCGTGCACCGTTTCGGCCATACCTATGCTGGCCAAGTCGCCGTCGCCTTGGTAGGTAAACACCACCTTGGTGGGGTCGGCGCGTTTGACGCCTGTGGCCACGGCGGGCGCTCTGCCGTGCGCGGCCTCTATCATATCGCAATTAAAATAGTCGTAGGCCATCACCGAGCAACCCACGGGCGCAATGCCTATGGTTTTGCCCTCGATGCCCAGTTCGTCCATCACTTCGGCCACCAAGCGGTGCACGATGCCGTGGGTACAACCGGGGCAATAGTGAAGGGGTACGTCGATGAGTGCGTGAGGTTTGTCGAAAACGATCATAGTTTGCCTCCTTTGTCGGCGGCGACAATGGCCTCCAACACTTGTTTGGGTGTGGGTATCATACCGCCCACGCGGTTACACAACGTTACGGGCACTTTGCATTCGCTGGCCAGCTTGACGTCCTCTATCATCTGTCCCATCGAAAGCTCTACCGAAATAAACTGCTTGACGTGTTCCGCCGCCTTGGCAAAGGGCGCTTTGGGGAAGGGCCACAAGGTAATGGGACGGATAAGACCTACTTTGATGCCCATTTTGCGCGCTTCATCCACCGCGTTCTTGCTCACGCGGGCCGCTATGCCAAAGGCCGCTATGGCGACGTCGGCGTCTTCCATACGATACTCCTCGTAGCGCACCTCGTCGCGCTCGATGATCTTGTAGCGCTCGTAGCGGGCCACGTTGAGTTTTTCCAACTCCTCGGGCACCAGCGACAACGAGTTGATGATGTTGTGTTTGCGCGACAGGTTGGTACCCGTGGTCGCCCAAGGCTTTTGAGGTGGCTCGGCCACTTGTAGGTCGAGGCTGACGGGCTCCATCATTTGTCCCATAGTGCCGTCGGCCAAGATCATTGCGGTCATACGATATTTGTCGGCCAACTCAAAACCCTTTACGGTCAGTTCGGCCATCTCTTGCACCGAATAGGGCGCCAAAACGATCATATGGTAGTCGCCGTGGCCGCCGCCTCTCGTAGATTGGAAATAGTCGCTTTGGCTGGGTTGAATACCGCCCAAGCCGGGGCCGCCGCGTTGCACGTTCACCACAAAGGAGGGCAAATCGGCGCCCGCCAAATAGGACAAACCCTCGCCTTTGAGCGAAATGCCGGGGCTGGACGAAGACGTCATTACGCGCAAGCCCGCCGACGCCACGCCGTATACCATATTGATAGCGGCGATCTCGCTCTCGGCCTGCAAAAACGTACCGCCGATTTTGGGCATACGCTTTGCCATATACGCCGCTATTTCGGTTTGCGGCGTGATGGGATAGCCAAAATAGTGCCGACAGCCCGCTATGATAGCGGCCTCGGCGATGGCTTCGTTACCTTTCATCAATACTTTATCCATACGCTACCTCTCCACTTTGATGATGCAGTCGGGGCACATCATAGCGCACGACGCACAGCCTACGCATTGGTCGGGGTAGGCCGCTTCGACGGGATGATGACCGCGCTTGTTGATTTTGTCGTTTGCCAAGCGCAACACGCCTTTGGGGCACACGCTCACACACAGCCCGCACCCTTTGCAGTTGTCGCTTTTGAAAGTCAATTTTGCCATAACGTTCTCTCCTTTGTCTTTTCGCTCGTCAATAGGTCTTTTGCAATGACAAAGCGAATAGGTTTTCGATTTGATTTGCCAAGGCCGGCACAAGGTCGGCTTTGACCGAAGTCATCACCAAGGGCAACCCCGTCTTCGCGGCCACCGCCTCGGCATAAGCCATGCTGTCCAGCACGTGCCCGGGCTCGGTTTCCCGCCCCAGATTGCTGTTGTTGATGACGCCCGTAAAGGGCATTCCGCCCGCCGCCTCTATCTCGGCCTTGACCTCGAGGCAATCCGCCACCGTGCGCGTCAAGGGGCGGTATCGGTTGATCACCAGCCACATATCATAGTCGTTTTCGTCCCTGAGTGCGGGTGCCAAGCGGCCCAGCACCAGCGCGCCGCGGTCGTCGCCGCCCACGTCTACCACCGACAGCATATCGCGGTCGTCGGTGATGGCATACATATCCTGCGGCAGAGCGGGTATGTCCAAATTGCCCCCGGCGTATGCCGAGCAAATCAGACGAATATCCCTATCCGCCAATTCAGCCATGCTATCCTTGGCGCGAAAATAGGGGTTGACTATGTCCAGGTCGGCAACGGCTACTTTGGGGTAGCGGCTGCGCAAGGCGTATGCATAGTTGAGGGCGATATTGGTTTTGCCGCTGCCGTAGTGGCCGCAAAACAAGGTAACACGCTTGTGCTTCATCATAGTTTGGCGCGAATGATCTTGCCGCTGGTGGTCTTGGGCAACTCGTCGCGGAACACCACCACGCGCGGATATTTGTAGGGCGCGGTGTGCGTCTTCACATAGTTTTGTATTTCCTTTTTGAGTTCGTCGGTGCCCTCGGTGCCCTTGGTCAGAACGATGCTTGCCTTCACCACCTGCCCGCGCACCTCGTCGGGTGCGGCCGATACGC
>CAMPCZ010000054.1 GCA_946648015.1 uncultured Clostridia bacterium | reverse complement strand
CCAGTATTAGCGTAGGCGGCGTGTCCGCCAGCAAAAAGTTTGCGGGCGTTATGGCCGCGTATAACGCCGCGTTTTGTTGGGGGGTAGTGCCCGTGTATTGCTCGCACATTTTCTTGGCGGTCTTGCCCAAAACGAGGTCGTCGTTTTGCCAAAACAGGGCAGGGTCGGCTACTGGATAGGTAACGGCCACCGCTTTGACGCGGGGCAGGGTGACGCCTCCCAGTTGGTCATAAATGCCTCCGTTTATTTTGTACGCCATTTCCAGCGCCAAATTGCCACCCGCGGAATCGCCCGTCATGTAGAGTTTGTCGGGGTCTGCACCCCATAGATGTGCGTGCGTTTTGACGTAGGCCAATGCGGCAGACAGTTGTTTTTCTACCGTGCCTACCATATGATGTCCGTCGTCGGATAGGGTATAGGCGACGCTCACCGCCACGTAGCCCTCGCGCGCGAATACTTTGGAATAATAGGCGTGGTCGGTTTTGTCGCCGCCTATCCAGCCCCCGCCGTGTACGTACACGACCAAGGGTTTGTCGGTCTTGCCGTCCGCATAGCGATAAACGTCCATCGCAAGTTCGCCGTCGGACTGATAGAGCACGGTATCCACCGCTACGTCCGCTACGTTGCGCGTGGCATACGTCTTGAGCAAGCGCACGTCGGCGCCCGCCTCGCGTAGGGTGCCGTATACACTACCCAACGCAACGCAAACGGCTACCAGCGCGCCCACCAACATAATGGTGGTAGCCAAATATACGATTTTGCGACGAAAGACAAAGAGGATCAACGCCGCCAAGGTGGCAGCCAGCACGGCGGGGATAAATACGGGGTAGGCGCCCAACGTGATATAGCCGCCGATAGACCCTACCACGGGTATAGCGCCGAATAGCGTGCCCAAAGTTAGCAGCAATGCGGCGGCTGCTACTGCCGCAAAGGCGATGCGTCCTATCCAAATCAGAATTTTCATTCGTTCACAATGCGCACCGACGTAATGACGATGGGAGTAGTGGGATAACTCTCGATAGCGTCCACTCGGCTCATACGTTTAATAGCGTCCAGGCTCGCTTGGTCTACCACGTGGCCGAATGCGGCGTAGTTGCCGTCCCACCCGGTGTAGTCGATGGGGCAAAAGAAGAATTGACTGGTCGCGCTGTTGTTGTCGGTGGTGCGTGCCATAGAGATGGCACCCGCCGTGTGCGATACGTGGTTGTCCACGCCGTTGGCGGCAAACTCACCTTTGATGGCGGGGTGCGTCGCCGCCACTTGGGTGTAGCGATAGTTTTCGATGACGAAGCCGCCGCCTTGCACTACGTAGCTTGCCACGCGGTGTATCACTTTGCCTTTATAAAACCCCTCGCGGACATAGGTCAAAAAGTTGGCCACCGTAATGGGCGCTTCGTCGGGGTACAACTCCACGGTGATCACGTCTCCCGTGTTGAAGCGAAACTCGACCAAGGGTTTGTCGGTCTCCTCTGCGCCTGTGGGCGAGGCGTCTTGTTGTTTGCCCGTCTCGGGGGTGCACGCCGCACCATACACGGATAGCGTGGCCAATACAATGATAAGCAATAGAATGCCGCAAATACGCTTCATACGTTCTCCTCTTCGGCGCGAAAGGCACCATACGATAATTGTACCTCACTTCGGCTCAATATGCAACCCCTTGGGCCACATTCAATGCGCGCCAGATTGTTGACACTATGCTTTGGGTTTGTTACAATAGAACCAACCAAAAGGCAAGGATTGTATATGACTATTTTCAAAAGTATATGTTTGTTGCTATGCGGCGTAGGCGTGTTCCTTACCGGTATGAAATTGATGGGCGACGGCTTGGGCAAAGGCAGCAACCGCGGTCTACGCGCCCTTTTCAAGCGCATCAGCGACAACCCTTTGGCTTCCTACGGCCTTGGCGTGGGTGCTACCGCCATCGTGCAATCGTCGGCCGCCACCACCGTGATGAGCATGGGTTTGGTCAATGCCGGCATTATGACTTTGGCACAAGCCGCGGCCTTTGTGCTCGGCGCAAGGGTGGGTACCACGGCCACCGGCATTTTGGTATCGTTGTCCTCCTTCAGCATCATTCCCGTGTTTATGGCGTTGGCCTTTGTGGGTATGTGCCTTATCATTTTCGTCAAATCCGATCGCGCGGCCGCCATTGCCTACGTGCTCACGGGCTTGGGCGTGTTGTTCGCGGGTATGGAGATAATGAAGTACGCCATCTCCAACCAGCAGGATATAGCCGATTTCTTCGTCAACTTGTTCAATACCATCGACTTTCCTTTGTTGTTGGTGGTGGTAGGCGCCGTGTTCACGGCTCTTTTGCAGTCTTCGTCGGCCACTACGGGTATTTTGATCACCCTCATCTCGGCGGGTACGTTGCAGGTATCCCAAGCGCTATTCATACTCATCGGCGCTACCATAGGCACCTGTGTTACCGCACTCATAGCGGGGATCGGCGCAGGCGTCAACGCCAAGCGCGTGGCCGTATTCAACGTGTTCACCTCGCTGGTAGGCGCGCTGGTAGTGGGCGGATTGGTGTGGATATTCCGCGACGCGGTGGCCAAAATGCTGGCGCGCGCTATATCCTCTTCCGAGTGGCAATTGTCCGTTTTCGGCGTCTTGTATAGTTTGGTTTCCTCGGCGTTGTGTTTGCCCCTTATCCGTCCCTTGGGCAAGTTGGTCAAGCTTATCGTACGCGATCGCCGCGACGAAGCCGCCGACATACGGTGCTATTACATTGACGACCGCCTGCTTACCACACCCGCCGTCGCCGTGTTGCAGGCCCAAAAAGAGGTGGCAAAATTGGCGGAACTTGCGCGCGACAACTTGGAACGCGGCCTCAACTGCGTGTTGACCGCTTCGGACAAAGACGCCAAACTCATCAACCACGAGGAAACGCGCATCGACTATATCACCAAGCGCGTCAGCGAGTACTTGGTGGCGTTGGCTGCGGGACACCTGTCCTACGCGGACGAGTTGCTGGTGGGTTCGTTGCACCACGTCATCGACGATTTGGAGCGCATTGGCGACCACGGCGTGGATTTTATGAAGATGGCGCACAAAATGCTTGGCGACAACATCGCTTTTTCCGCCACCGCCATCGAGGAATTGGACAATATGGCCGAGCATCTCTACGGTATGTATGAGGTGGCATATCGCGCATTTGTTACGCGCGACGATTCGTTGTTGCACGAGGTGTCTGCGTACGAGGAGATCCTTGACGCGGAGAAAAAGAAGTTGGCCAACAATCACATAGACCGCTTGGTAAAGGGACAATGCAACATAGAAACCGGCACTTTCTTTTATACTGCCATTTCTTCTATGGAGCGTGTGGGCGACCACCTCGAAAATTTGGCCTATTCCATTCGTTCCATCACCGGCTCCACCAAGGACTGACCGCTTTTCGGAATGGGGGGATATAGCGTTGCTATATCCTTTTTTGTTTGTTCTTTTGGGGTATGCCTACCGTATGAGGCTATATGCGCGGTGCATACTATCCGATATGAGAGAGCAAATCAAACGTCAACTGCAATATGATTTCGGGCAAAGTTTCGACCTCATTGTGGTGCCTGCCGTCGTGTGCGGCCACGACGCGTTGTACGCCTATTTGGCGGGTCTTAGCGATCGCAACCTGTTGGAGCAAGGGCTGCTCATTCCTTTGGCGGCTGCCCCATGTTGCGCTATAGATACCCAAACGCTGGCCGGTAACGCGCGTTCGTCGGCACCCCTCAAAGCGCTTGCCGATATAGCCGAAGCCGAGCAGGCCATAGCCAACGGCGAGGTGGTTTTGTGGGTAGAGGATGCGTTTTTCTCCTTTTTGCTGCCTCAGTTCGACAAGCGCGCGGTAGCCGAGCCGCCCACGTCCGCGGTCATCAAAGGCCCGCGCGAGGGCTTTGGCGAGGATATAGGTCAAAACGTTACCCTGTTGCGCCGCCGCGTCAAGGACAAGTGCTTGGTCGTCAAGCACCTTACGGTTGGGCGCGTTACGCATACGGCGGTGGCCGTGTGTTTTTTGTCTACCATTGCCGACTCGCACGTGGTGGACGAGGTGGTGCGCCGTATCGAAGCCATCGACATCGATGGCGTGGTGGACAGTGCCTACGTCGGTCAACTCATCACCGACAATCCCAATAGTATTTTTACCCAGTTTTCCACCGCCGAAAAACCCGATATCGTCACTGCCAAGATCTTGGAAGGGCGCGTGGCCGTGCTGGTGGACGGCTCGCCTATGGTCATCACGTTGCCTTGTCTTCTGATCGAGGGGTTTCAGGATAGCGAGGACTACTACCGTGGCAACAAACGCACCACGTTTTTGCGCGTTATTCGCCTGATAGGCATACTGCTGGCCGTGTTGTTGCCGGCAGCGTACGTTGCGGTGCAGGAGTATCACTACCAAGTGTTGCCGCTCAAATTTTTGGTCACCGTGGTCAACGCCACCAACGGCGTGCCCTTTTCGCCCACTATCGAGATGTTTATCGTGCTCATTTTGTTCGAGATACTCAACGAGGCCAGCGTGCGTATGCCCAAATACGTGGGCATGGCGCTGTCTATAGTGGGTGCCGTGGTGTTGGGCGAAACGGCAGTCAACGCGGGGTTGCTCAGTTCGCCTGCGGTATTGGTCATGGCCCTATCGGCCATCGGCTTGTACACCACGCCCGAACACATAGGCTCCTTGGGGCTGCTGCGCTTTGTGTTTTTGGTAATGGCGGGTCTATTCGGCTTCGTGGGTCTATTGATTTGCACCCTCGTGATGGTGTGCTACGTCGTAACACTCACCAATTATGGCGCGGCATATGCCGGCCCCATTGCGCCTTTCGTTGCGGTGGACGCCAAGGATACCTTCGTCAAAGCGTCTTTGGACAAGATGACGACGCGCCCCTTTAGCATACCCAACCGCAACCACGTGCGCATGAGAAGGAGAGATAAACGATGAGATTTTTGGATTCGTACAACAAATTGACGCGCTCCGAGGTAGGCATACTACTGTTTTTGTTGTTGTCTACCTATCGCATTTGCCTTTTGCCCGCCATTCTCAGCGAAGCGGCGGGGGAGAGTGCCTTCTACGTCGTTTTGGCCGGTCTCGGCATCGACGTCGTCGTTTGCTTTGCCGCCTTGTTGGTGGCTTCGCAGGGTGGCGTAGAGGCGCTTTCTATGCCGCGACCCGTCAAGCGTGCGCTGGGCGGTGTGTTTGCACTCTATTTCCTTTTCAAAACGTTGGTGCGCACCTACGAGGTGGTGCACTATTGCGTGGGCGACCTATTCGAGCAGGCTACGCCTATGCTGTTGGTCGTCGTGTTCGTCATTACGGCGGGGCTTGTCGCCTCCAAGGGGTTCGCAGGCATTGCGCGTACGGGCATTATGATTTTGCTCATCACCGTGTTCTTGGTAGGTTTTGCGGCATTTTATGCCGGTTTTTGCGGGTACGGTTATAACCTGTGGGTACTTCTGCGCCCCCACGACGTGGGCAAGGGATTGTTGTATTCTTCCCTTTGGTTGGGCGACGGCGCTGTGCTTGCTTTCGCCGATACGCGCACTACCGTCAAGCCTCGCAGTCAATTCGCGTGGGGCGCGCTGGCCGTAGCGGTGGTGTTGGTGGGTATGTGTTTTTTCTATCTCAACTTCATTTACACCTACGGTTCGGCCGGGCGCTACGTGCAATACGCCTTTGTGCGTATGCTCACCAATGGCGATCCCGAGGAATTGGGCGCGGTGGATTGGCCCATTATGTTGATATGGTTGATGTCGGTACCCTTGCACCTTGCTTCGCAATTTTATGCCGGCAGCGAAGGCGTGCGCTTGTTGCTCTCGCGCCGCGAACACGGCGGATTTATCTATCTGGCGGGGTTTGCCGTAGCGGTGGTGGTCGCCTACTATTTCCTGTTTGCCGACAAAGACGGATTTGCCGCCCTCTACCGCACCGACGCCTTGTCCTATGTGCTGTTGGGGTTGTTGGGTGTAGTGGTACTCTTGGGTGCCGTCGCGCTGCGTCGCCGACCAAAGGAGCAGGCCAATGAACGCTAAAAAACGCAAAGTATACAAGTGGTTGCTCATCGCCCTTTGCTTGGTGGTGGTGGCGGTAGGCGGCCATACGACCCAAAGCCTTTCGGTTACCAAGCGCGGCGTAGTCATCGGTATGGGGTTGGACCGCACCGAGGAAGGCTATCTGGTCAGCGCGCAAATGATGCAGGCAGGCGGCGGCAATTCGCCCGAGGCCACGGCTATGTACGAGGTGATAGTAGGCGAGGGCGCTACCTTGCGCGAGGCAATGGCGTCCATTACCAAAAAGACGAGTCTATATCCCTCCTATGCCCATTGTAAGGTACTGTTCTTGGGGGACGAAATGCTCGACGAGGGCTTGGACCAAGTGCTGTTGTCCCTGATGCAAAACAACGATCTGGGCAACGTGCAGGTGGTGGCCACTGCGGGCACGGCGTACAAAGCCATCACCGCTACCGTAGCCATTTCGCCCACCACGTCGGCCTATCTCGAGCGCGACAATATACTGGTGAGCAAGTTCGGCGGCAGGCGTTTGGTCAGCCTCAAGGACTATTGCCAACGCATAGATTGCCTCAGCGGCAACAAGTTTTTGCCCTATGCCGTCATGGAGCCCGCCGAAAAACCAACGGGCGGAGAAGATAGTCAGCAAAAAGAGTCTCCCGTCCTCTTCAATATATTGCATACCGCCGCTTTCGACTGCAATAACAAGGTGCATTATTACGGTGAGGATATCACTTTGGCCGTGGGTTTGGTCGAGACCGAAGGCGGGCAGTTGACTGCCTACGACGACGAGGGGCGTTTCGTCACCGTCAAGATCAACGCCGCCCACCGCCGCCGTGCCTATCGGCCGAAGTGCGTAGAGGGGCACTATCGCTACGACGTGTCGGTGGTGGAGCAAAACGTGACCGAGGGCGATTTGGAAGCCGAAGTCGTAGAGCGCTTGGTAGCCGTGCAGATGGAGAATAAGATGCGCTCGGCATACGAGACGTGCAAAGCCGACGGGGTGGATATATTCAGCGTGTCGGGGCATCTCTACAAGCGATACGGCCAACTGTGGCCGTTGGAGGAGTGCCGTTGGGAGCGCCACGTTGAGGTGAAGTGCAAATAGGTTGACAAAGTATGCGGCTCGTGATATGATAGGGTATATCTAATACGAGGTATATATGGACGACAATCAAAAAAGGAACAACGGCGGCAATCGACGCCACCGTCCGCACAACAAATCCAATGCGCAATCCAACTATACGCCCCCCTATGCGGCGGATGTGTTGGCCAAACCCCTTGCGGAAATAGGGCTTGGCGAGCAAACGTTGGCGGTGCTTACCGCCGGCAAACTGACTACCGTAGGCGACGTTGCCAAACGGCGCGAGCACGAGATGTATCGCGTGCAGAATTTTGGCAAACGGCATTTGGCGGATCTTACGCGTTGTCTTGCCGCAATAGGCGTTGCCTATCGGCCCGACGACCGTCCCGTCGCCACCAATGCGGCACCCGCTGCCCAAGAGGCACAGGCCCCCAAGGCGGAGAGAGGCAAATCTGCTGCCGATAAGCGTCCGAACGACAGACCGCGCGAGGAGCGAGGCGAAAAACCACGTGGGGAGAAACAACGCGGCGACCGCAACGACCAACAACGTGCCAAACCCAAGGAGCAAAATCAAAACAAGCCGAATAATGGCCGTGATGGCGCGCAACAAGGCAAAAATAAAGGTAAAAACCGCCCCAACAAAGGTCAATTCGATGAAAATCTTACGTTGGACAAGCTGTTTCCCAAACCCAAAATGGAGCGTTTGCCCCGCATCGAGATGGAAACGGACAGATTCGTCAAATTCCAACACGGCGGCAAATGGGGCTTTAAGACCAAGGACGGCGTCGAGGTCATACCCCCAATATACGACGAGGTGTTCAATTTCAAAGAGGATTATGCCTGTGTAGAGCGCAAGCAACTTTTCGGTTATATCAACCGCGACAACGAGTTGGTCATTCCATATCGTTACGTGTGCGCTTCCAGCTTTTCGGAGGGGTATGCTTGCGTAGCCGACGAGGAGAAGTGCGGCTATATCAACAAAGCGGGCGAGGTGGTCGTCCCCTTCAAATATGAGGCGGGCACCGCCGTTACCAACGGTTTGGCGCACGTCAAGCTCGATGGCAAGTGGGGCACTTTGACGATTGCTACCAACGAGATCAGTTGGGCATAGCGCCGCCATCAAACGTACAAAAAGGGCTTCGCCGGATCACCCCATCGGGGACGTTCGACGAAGCCCTTTTGTTTTGTCCTTCGGGTCTTAGACGCGTATTTGCACCGCGCCCGCTTGCTTGTCTATGTCACAGGCAAAAAAGGTCGATATCGCTTGCGACATTGTGTCTATATCGCTCCATGCCGCCGTTTCTACCGCCGAGTGCATGGCCAGTTGGGCTATGCCTATGTCCACCGTATCTATGGTCAAAGCGCGCGCGGCAATGTTGCCCAAGGTAGAGCCGCAGCCAATGTCCGAGCGATTGTAGTAGTCTTGGCGCGCAATGCCCGCAATATCCAGCATACGCTTGAAAATGCCCGCAGATAGCCCGTTGGTCGCGTAGTTGACGTGGTGCTTTATCACCACGCCGCCGCCCATTACGGGCGCTGGGACGACGTCGCTCTTTTCGGGGTGAGCGGGGTGTGCGGCATGACCGTTGTCGATAGAAAGCGCCAACCCTTGGCGCACGGCTTTTTTGTAGTCGGTGTAGCCACACGCGCGGTATATGGCCGCCAGCAGATCGGCAAGATACGCGGATGCCGCGCCACGTTGTGTACCGCTGCCTATCTCTTCGTTGTCGAAGCACGCCGCCATGGCCAGCCCCGTGGGCTTGGCAGCGATAAGGGCCGTTATCGAGGTGTACACCGAGGTCAGATTGTCGATGCGCGGCGAGGATAAAAATTGGGCTTGATCGCCCCACCGATAGGGCGCCACGTCGGGCACGGCGTATAGATCTGCGTCCAGCACGTTGCGTTCGGGCGCCAGCCATTGCCAAACGTCGTCCGCTTGACCTACCAGCGGCAACATATCGTTTTGCACGTTGAGGCTCAGGTTGTTGGCGTCGGGGTTGTGGTGGATGCACAGCGAGGGTATACATACGTCGCCTGCGCTCGCTACCAGTTCTTCTTGCACGCCCGTTTCGGTGGCGTAGACGATGCGGCCGGCCACTTTGAGGGGTATGTCCAGCATCGAGTACAATAGCAGTCCACCGTACTTCTCGACATTGAGGCGATTGCCCTCGGTAGAGGGCAACGTTTGGGCGCCTTTGAGGTGCAAAGAGGGCGAATCGGTATGTGACTCTGCCAGCATCAGTTGGGGTTTGTCTCCCACCACAAAGGCAAATATCGAGGTGCCGCCTTGCACTGCGTAGCATTTGTTACCCGCCTGTAGACGCGGCATATCGTCCGCCGAAACCTCCGCAAAACCCGCTTCGTCCAGCATACGGCGGCAATTCGCCACCGCATGGTACGCCGTATAAGACGTGCGCAAAAACTCAGTTACGTCCATTTTGACTCCTTTGCCCAATGTCGGGCGCGATATTGATCTATCCCCATTATAAAGCGTCGGGCCTGCAAAATCAACGATTTTGTTACACCAACGCCGCCTTTTGTAACACCGCTCCGCCATAAAAGGAGCACGCGATAAGAAATCAAAAATAGGATATAAATAATTTTGATAGCATGTGCCAAATCAATAAAAATTACGTATTGACACCTTGTTTTTGCTATGGTATAATTTGGTCATCAAACCAAAACGGATGGTATCAAAATGGAAATAACCGACGTACGTGTTCGACTGGCAAAACCAGACGGTGGCAAGTTGAAGGCTGTGGCTTCCATTACGATCGATGGCAGTTTTGCAATTCACGACATCAAGATAATCGAGGGTAATGCAGGTCCGTTTATAGCTATGCCCAGTAGAAAAACTCCAGACGGTGAGTTCAAAGACATCGCTCACCCCATCAACGCCGATGTGCGCCAAATGGTCAGCGAGCGCATCTTGGCCGAGTACCAAAAGGTGTTAGACGCCGCCGAATAACTTCTATTGCTTCTTCTGTTCTAACGCAACCAATTCTTTTGCAAACGCATCAACGTTTCCCGCGCCCACGAACAATATCGCGCCATAGTTTTTGTGCGGCAACTTTTGTATTTGGCATAGGGTATCTCGCCAGTCGGCGAGCGATTTTTGTTTTACTTCCACGCACGATAGCAGCGCCTCGTCTACGGCGTCCTCTCTTTGTTCGCGCGCGGCGTAGGTAGGCAGTAGGTACAGGCGTTCGCAGCAAAAGCAGGTGCCGAAGCGCGCCAACAGCGCCTTTGTGCGCGAGTAGGTGTGCGGCTCGAATACCACCGCAACGTTGCGGTAACGCTTGCTCGCCTCTTTGGTGAGGGCGTATATCTCGGTGGGGTGGTGGGCATAATCGCTCAGTACGGGCATACCTTTGTAATAGCCTACCAATTCTTGTCGTCGCTTTGCGCCCTCAAACGTTTCCAGCCCCTCTTTGATATACTCGGGTTCCACGCCCAATATCGACGCCGTTTCGGCGGCGAATGCGGCGTTTTGCATATTGAATTCGCCCCATACTTTGAGCCTAACCGTCATCTCTTTTTGATTGCACCGCAGTAGATATGTGTTTTGCTCTATGTTTTGGGTAGATATGCTCATATCGTCATATGTACGAGTGTTCGTATGCGCAAGTTTGCATAGAATACGTCTGTCTTTCGTGATCACGCTTCGGCACTGTGCGCCAAAGGCCTCGAATGCCTCGTACACCGCTTCCAAATCGGGATAGCAGTCGGGGTGATCGTGCTCTACGTTGCACACTACGCCCACCGTCGGCCGCAAACGCAAAAAGTGCCGTCGGTACTCGCACGCTTCGGTCAAAAACACGCCGTCGGCAGCCATATCCGGCTCGTCTTGCCGCATCGTTCCGCCTATATGTGCGCAAAACTGCACGCCTGCGGCGCGCAAAATGGCGGCTATCATACCGCACACCGTCGTCTTGCCGTGCGTGCCTGCCACGGCTACCACCACGGGGTAGAGCGAGGCTATGTGCGCCAACAGTTCGCTACGCTCCATCGAGCGCGCGGCCGCTTGACGTTCGGGGTCGTCCTCTCGCACGGCCGAGGTGTATATCACCAGGTCGGCTTGCGCCGCTTTGGCGGGGTCGTGCCCGCAATATACGTCGTATCCCTCGTCCGATAGAGCCCGCAACGTGGGGCTATCCGCTCGATCCGAGCCGCTGACCAATGCGCCGCGTGCGTGGCATATACGCAACAAACGGCTCATGCTCACGCCGCCTACGCCCACAAAATGCAAATGCTTGTCTTTGTACGCAAAATCCATAGTACGTTATATGCGGATTTGCGCGTCTTAGTGCGGGCGTCAGTCGGCTTTGTCGGTGGCGTAAAGGTTGCGAATGGTGGCTTGCTGTATGCTTTGCGGCAACAGTTTGTTGAGGCAATAGGTCGCGCCGTTGCCAAACCCCACGGGGTACAGCAGATCGCTGCGCTTGTCCAGATGGCGGCGTATAAGGGCGGCGCACTTGTCCGCGCTCATGCCCGTTTGCTCCATTTTGCCTAAGGTAAAGGTGGCTTTTTGCGCTTCGGGGTAGTAGGGGCCGCAATGCGCCTCGTCGTAGACCAGTCGTTTGAAGCTAAATCCCGTGCAAGTGCCGCCCGGCATCACCGCGCACACGTGCACGCCATAGGGTGCCACCTCTTGGTCAAGCACGCTCAAAAATGCGTCGATAGCCGCTTTCGAGGCCGAGTAGTGCGCGTCGAAGGGTATGGGCGCCACCGCCGCCATGCTGCTGATAGCCGCTATCTGCCCGCGGCGAGCGCGCAGCCCCGGCAGCAACTCTTTGACCATCTCCACAAAGGCAAAATAGTTCACTTCCCACAAATAGCGGATATGTTCCTCTTGGGTGAATTCTACAGGTGCCGACATACTTGCGCCCGCCGAATAAACGAATACGTCGGGCTCCATATCGTGCGCTTTGAGATA
>CAMPCZ010000053.1 GCA_946648015.1 uncultured Clostridia bacterium | reverse complement strand
CAAAGCCGGAAGATATTATCCGCGATCCGTATGTGTTTGAGTTTTTGGGACTTCCTGAGGACAAGCCTTTCTTTGAAAGCGATCTGGAAGCGGCTCTCGTCGCGCAGATCGAAAAGTTTTTGCTGGAACTCGGTCGCGGATTTATGTTCGTCGGCACGCAACAAAGGGTGACGTTCAACAACCACCATTATTACGTCGATATGGTGTTTTACAATAAGATACTGAAATCCTACGTGCTGATCGAATTGAAGAACACAAAACTCATGCCGGAAGCCGTCGGGCAACTCAATATGTATCTTAATTACTATGCAAATGAGATCAACGACGAAGGCGACAATCCGCCGATCGGCATCATTCTTTGCACAGACAAGGGCAACTTCGACGTTCAATACGCTCTCGGCGGCCTCTCAAACAATATCTTCGCGTCCAAATACGTGTTGTATATGCCGAACAAAGAGCAACTGATCGCCGAGGTCGAGCGAGTCATCGAAAATTGGGATAAAAAAAATGACTAAAATCGGGCTTCCCGATGGTTCGGCGGCTGACGGCGCCGCCATACAAAATAGCGATTTTAGCTATTTTCTTATCCTGCTTCCTTAAAATAGCAGATAGCCAAACAAATAGCTAATAAAAAAAGAGGTAAGGTGTTTGCTGAAACGAACACCTTGACCTTTACAAGAACCGCCTTACCGAAAGATCCCTAACGGAAGTGCGGTTTACTCCACGCCTTTTTTCAAAAGACTGCCTTACCGAATGATCACCAACGGAAATGCCGTTACAGTCGGTGCTTTGCGTTGTTTTGCCAAAGCACAACGGGTTTTCGCACTACACCAATATGCCTTGGTGGTTGACCTGAAACGCGCGGCGATTGAGTTCGTACGCCGAGCGTACCCTGCCCATATAGTCGTCGATAAGGCCAAGGGCGATGGGTTGCAATTTTTCGAGCAATTCCTCCACCGACAAGGTGGTGGTCCAATGTCCGTTGCGTATGGTCTCCCACTCGCGGTGGTTGCGATTGAGGTAGTCCAGCTCGGGCAAATTGTACCCCTCGGGCACCGCGCCCAGTCGGTGTGCCGACAGACAGGTCTTCACTTGTTTTTGGCTAATGGCGTGCTCCACCACCGAGCATACGGCGCGCTCGTAGAGTTTGCCTATATCCTCGGCGACGTCTTCGCTCACTTGGTTTTGGCTCAAACTTTCCAGCTTGCCGTCCAGATAGGCGTTGGCCACGTGCAAGTCCACCGAGTCGCGTATTTGCTCGTAGCTCAACACGTCCTTGCCGTCATCGAAGTAGTGCCACACGCCGTTCTCGGCCAAATAGTGCAAATAGGGCTCGATGCGACTATCCAGCAAATAGTGGGTGAGCATACCCAGCATATAGGCGAGCTGGCACTTGCTGCCGCTCTCGTAGATATGCGCGCCCGTTTGCTCGAACAACTCGTAGGGGGCGGCCACGTCCATCTCGGCCGACAGC
The DNA here is from genome assembly GCA_946648015.1 of uncultured Clostridia bacterium. Taxonomy (GTDB): domain Bacteria; phylum Bacillota; class Clostridia; order Christensenellales; family CAG-1252; genus RUG14300. Next base: position 10,545 of record CAMPCZ010000053.1, on the reverse strand, counting down.
CTGCCCATAGGTGCCAAAATATCCGCGCCCAAAGCGCCCAAGCGATAGGCCTCGGGATAGAGCCGCACCACGGCGTTGGACGCGTAGGGCAACTGCTCTTTGAGCTGCATAGCAAAGTATAGGTGCGTATATGGAGCGGGCATAATTTCCTCTATTCGGCGTAAAGCCGCAACTTCGTATATTCAATTATATCTCAATCCCCGCCAAAAGTAAAGGAATAGGCGTATTTTTTGGTCGAGCGCAAAAAGCACTTGATTTGAAGATATCGAATGTTTTATAATTATTAAAATATATACGCAGTAGCCCCAAGCTTGCGACGAACAGAGGAGGTTTTTATGGCATACTACTACAACGAACCCGCCCGTACCTTCAGCGAATATTTGCTGATACCCGGCTATACCGACGAGACGTGCATACCCGCCAACGTCAGTTTGCGCACACCGCTGGTCAAATTCCGCCGCGGCGAAGAGAGCGCCATTCAACTGCACATACCCATGGTCAGCGCCATTATGCAATCGGTATCCAACGACACCATGGCCATAGCGTTGGCAAAAGAAGGCGGCCTATCCTTCATCTACGGTTCGCAATCCATAGAGGACGAAGCCGAAATGGTGCGCCGAGTCAAGAAGTATCGCGCGGGCTACGTGGTAAGCGACAGCAATCTGAAACCCACCGACACCTTGGCCGACGTGCTGCGATTGGTGGAGACCCGCGGGCACAACACCATAGCCATCACCCAAGACGGCACGGGCAACGGCAAGTTGTTGGGCATCGTGACGGGGCGCGACTACCGCATAAGTCGTATGGCGCCCGATACCCCCGTATCCACCTTCATGACGCCCCTCGACAAGTTGGTGGTGGCCGGTGCCGACACCGACCTTACCCAAGCCAACGACATCATTTGGGAGCACAAGCTCAATTCGCTGCCTTTGGTGGACGCCGACGGTAATCTGGCCTATTTCGTCTTCCGCAAAGACTACGCCTCGCACAAAGAAAACCCCGACGAATTGTTGGACGGCAACAAGCGCTATATGGTCGGCGCGGGCATCAATACCCTCGACTACGAAAAACGCGTGCCCGCCCTCATCGAAGCGGGGGCCGACGTGCTGTGCATAGACAGCAGCGAGGGCTACACCGTTTGGCAAAAACGCACCCTCGACTTTATCCGTGCCAAATACGGCGACTCGGTCAAAGTGGGCGCGGGCAACGTAGTAGACCGCGACGGGTTCCTCTTCCTCGCCAAAGCGGGGGCGGACTTCGTGAAGGTAGGCATAGGCGGCGGCAGTATTTGCATCACGCGCGAGCAAAAAGGCATCGGCCGCGGCCAAGCCACCGCCGTCATCGAAGTGGCAGCCGCACGCGACGAGTACTACCGCGAAACGGGCATTTACGTGCCCATTTGTTCGGACGGCGGCATCGTGCACGACTATCATATGACCTTGGCTTTGGCCATGGGCGCCGACTTTTTGATGCTGGGCCGCTATTTCGCACGCTTCGACGAAAGCCCCACCAACAAACTGAACATCGGCGGCGCCTACGTCAAAGAGTATTGGGGTGAGGGATCCAACCGCGCGCGCAACTGGCAACGCTACGATTTGGGCGGCAAGAGCGGTCTTGGGTTCGAGGAAGGCGTGGACAGTTACGTGCCCTATGCGGGTAGCCTCAAAGACAACGTGGCCAAGAGCCTGTACAAAGTGCGCTCTACCATGTGCAACTGCGGCGTAACCGACATAGCCTCGCTGCACCGCGACGCCAAGATCACGCTGGTATCGGCCACCTCTATCGTAGAGGGCGGCAGCCACGACGTCATCACCAAAAACACCAACATCAACAATTAGCGTTTTCTTTCGCCGCCAAAAGGCGAAAGTCGCTCGAGGAGAGCATTATGCCCAGCGATATCGAAATTGCCCAAAGCCATACGCCCAAACACATACGCGAAATAGCCCAAACGGCAGGCGTCGACGAATGCTATTTGGAATATTACGGCCGCTACAAGGCCAAACTGGACCTTGCCTTGGCCGACCGCCCGCCCAAAGCCAAACTGGTGTTGGTAACGGCCATCAACCCCACTGCCGCCGGCGAAGGCAAAACCACCACAACGGTGGGGCTTGCCGACGGACTGCGCCGCATAGGTCGCAACGCCATCGTTGCCCTGCGCGAGCCCAGTTTGGGGCCGGTATTCGGCATCAAAGGCGGAGCCACGGGGGGCGGATACGCCCAAGTGGTGCCGATGGAAGATATCAACCTGCACTTTACGGGCGATTTTCACGCCATAGGCGCGGCAGCCAATCTGCTGGCCGCTATGCTCGACAACCATATCTTTCAGGGCAACGAGTTGGGCATAGACCCGAATAGCGTGATATGGCCGCGGTGCGTGGATATGAACGACAGGCAACTGCGCAACGTACAAAGCGGGCTGGGCGGCGGCAAAAACGGCGTTCCGCGCGAGGACCATTTTTGCATAACGGTAGCCAGCGAAGTGATGGCCGTGCTGTGCTTGGCCTCCTCTATAGCCGATCTCAAAGCGCGCTTGGGCCGCATTGTGGTGGCCTACGACGCGAACGGCAACGCCATAACGGCGCACGACCTTGCGGCAGAAGGCGCTATGGCCGCGTTACTCAAAGACGCTATCAAGCCCAATTTGGTGCAAACGCTCGAGGGCACGCCTGCTTTGGTACACGGCGGGCCTTTCGCCAACATTGCGCACGGTTGCAATTCGGTCTTGGCCACCAAAACGGCTATGGCGTTGGCAGACTACGTCATTACCGAGGCCGGCTTCGGCGCCGACCTGGGGGCCGAAAAATTTTTGGATATCAAGTGCCGTTTGGCAGACCTCAAGCCGTCTGCTGTGGTCATCGTGGCCACGGTGCGCGCCCTCAAACTGCACGGCGGCGCAGACAAAACGGCCTTGGCGGAGGAAAATATAGCCGCGCTGGAGGCAGGCATACCCAACCTACGCCGCCACGTGCGCAACATCACCCAAGTCTACGGCCTACCTGCCGTGGTGGCCATCAACCGCTTTCCCACCGACACCCCGCGCGAATTGGAGGCATTGCAAGGCGCATTGGGCGATCTGCAATGCAACGTGGTACTCTCCGAAGTGTGGGCCAAAGGCGGCTTGGGCGCAGTCGACTTGGCGAGTGAAGTGGTGGCGCTATGTGACAAACCCAATCGGTTTCGCTATGCCTATCGGCTGGACGAGGGCGGCATAGCCGACAAAATACGCGCCGTCGCCACCCGTGTGTACGGTGCCGACGACATAGTGCTGGAAGAGCAAGCCTTGCGGCAAATAGACAAGTTGGAACGCGACGGCTACGGCAATATGCCCGTGTGTATGGCCAAAACGCAATATAGCTTTTCGGACAACGCCGCCTTGCTTGGCGCGCCTACGGGGTTCAACATTACGGTGCGCGGCGTCAAGGTATCGGCGGGCGCGGGGTTCGTGGTGGTGTATACGGGCAACATTATGACCATGCCCGGCCTACCCAAAGTGCCCGCGGCCAACCACATAGACGTCAAGGACGACGGCACCATTACGGGGCTATTTTGATATGACTATTCTGGACGGCAAACAAACGGCGGCAGTAGTGCGCGCCGACATCAAAGAGCAAGTGGCCAAGGCAACCGCCCGCTTCGGCGAGCCGATGACGTTGGCCGTCATTTTGGTGGGAGACGACCCCGCCAGCCGCGTGTACGTGTCCAACAAGATAAAGGCGTGCGCCGAGGTCGGTATCCTATCCAGACGCATAGTGCTTGGCGCCGACGCCACCGACCAAGACGTGCAAGCCGAGATAGAGGCACTCAACGCGGACCCCGCGGTATGCGGCATATTGTTGCAACTGCCCCTGCCCGCGGGATGCGACGAACAGCGCCTGCTTGCGGCCATAGACCCGGCCAAAGACGTGGACGGGCTGCACGTAGTGCAGCGCGGCAAGCTATTTTGCGGATTGCCCGCACTGCTGCCCTGCACGCCCTACGGCATTATGCAACTGCTGGCACGCTACCAAATAGAGGTGGCGGGCAAGCGCGCCGTGGTGGTGGGGCGCAGCAATTTGGTCGGCAAACCGCTGGCTATGCTGTTGCTCAATGCCAACGCCACCGTTACCGTGTGCCACAGCCGCACCCCCGATTTGAAAGACGTGTGCCGTACCGCCGACATCTTGTGCGTGGCGGTGGGCAAACCCCGCTTTATCACGGCCGATATGGTCAAGGAGGGCGCCGTGGTGGTGGACGTGGGAATCAATCGCACCGAACAAGGGCTGGTCGGCGACGTAGACTATGCCGCGGTGGCCCCGCATTGCAGTTTTATCACCCCCGTACCGGGCGGCGTAGGCCCCATGACGGTAACTATGCTCATGCAAAACACTTGCGACGCCTACCTTTTGCAACACAGCGCCCGCTAAGCCCCATCCTACACGTCACGTCTGCGGCAAGGTGCAAAAGGTCTTGCGTGAGGCCGAGCGGCGTGGTATAATGAGCGCATGAGTCGCGTCAAATTGATCAATTTTCGAGATTTGGGCGGGCTGGAAACGCCCTATGGCCCCATCAAACCGGGCAAGATTTTTCGCACTTCGGTTTTTGCGCCGAAGACCGCAGCCGACCGCCGATTTATACGCGATATGCAACTCGACGAGGTGGTGGATTTTCGCACGGTGGCCGAATCGACCGAAAAGCCGGATCGGTTGCCCGAGGGCGTGGCGCACGTCAACGCGTCTATCTTTCGCGAGAGCGACGCCAACGGCATAGCCCCCACGGCCGCCGCCATACGCTCGTTTTTTCGCATGAGCGAGGAGGAGTTGGACGTAGTGCGATCGTTCGTGCGCAATTCGTACGTGGAGATGCCTTTCAGCGACGGATATGCCGAGCTGTGGCGCTTGATGGACGAAGGCAAGACGTTCGCCTTCCATTGCACGGCGGGCAAAGACCGCACGGGCATAGGCGCCATGATCATAGAGTTGGCGCTTGGCCGCACCTTTGACCAATGCCGTCGACAATACCTGCTATCCAACGACTACCGCGCCGCCGAGACCGAGCGCATTTGCCGCTTGGTGCGCTTGGTCAGCCGCAAAGAATATATCTTGCGCTTTTGTCGCGATATGATAACGGTGCACGACTACCTGTTCGACACCGCCCAAAACGAGATACTGGCGCGCTATACCTCGGTGGACGACTACCTTTGCAAGGCGCAAGGCATCACGCCCGAGCGACGCAAACGCTGGATAGCATTATATACCGAAAACCGCCCGGAATAGGCAAAAACAAACCTCTCGGACACCGTTCCAAGAGGTTTTTTTGTATCGCTGATTTGCGCTGTAAATCAACTATTGTTTGTGTCTTTCGACAGCAGATCTTTCACCACTTCGGCGGCAAGCATTATGCCCGCCGCAGGGGGTACGAAAGCGCAGCTTGCGGGCGTAGCGCGGCGCCCCGGGGCGGCGTCCCGTGGTTGCCACAGCGGCGTGTGCGGGGCCTCGGTGGAATACACCACTTTGAGCGATCGTATGCCACGGCGGCGCAACTCGCGGCGCATCACCTTGGCCAAAGGGTCGGTTTGGGTCGCAAACAGATCGGCGACGACAAGGCGCGACGGGTCCGTCTTGTTGCCGCAGCCCATCGCCGATATGAGGGGTACGCCCGCCTCGCAGCAACGCACGGCAAGGTCGATTTTGGCACTCACCGTGTCGATGGCGTCCACCACATAGTCATATGCCGCAAAATCGAATTGGTCGGCAATATCGGGCAAATAAAAGGTCTTGCGCGCCTCGACGACAGCCGCCGGGTTGATCCGACCGATGTGCGCCGCCATCGCCGCTACCTTGTCGCAGCCTATGGTATCCATATTGGCGATGAGCTGGCGATTGATGTTGCTGACAGCCACCTCATCTCCGTCTACCAACACAAAGCGGCCTATGCCCGTGCGCGCCAAAGCGTCCACTACGTTGCCGCCAACGCCGCCCAATCCAAAAATTGCCACCGTCTTGGTAGCCAATCGTTCAAGGGCTTCTTCCCCCAATAACATTGCCGTTCGTTCAAATTGTGCTTGCATACTTACCTCAACTTCGATTGTATCAAATCCGCCCCGTTTTGTAAACAAAAGTCGGCATATTGCCGCAGTTTGGGGGCCGAGCGTTACTCCGTTGTATACGCTCTTCCGCCGAATTCTTGGCAACGCGTATAACGTTATGGATTGAATAAATACCCCGACAGGTATTAAAAATACCCCCCACCCACCCATACGCAAAGCGTAAAATCGGGATGAGTGAAGGGGTATTCTAACGAGCGAGCGCAAACCAAACGTACTGCGGGTACGTGATTTGCGCGAGGGAGCGAATAGCCCCCTCAATCGCCTTGCCTATGTATACGCTCTTCCGCCGAATTCTTGGCAACGCGTATAACGTTATGGATTGAATAAATACCCCGACAGGTATTAAAAATACCCCCCACCCACCCATACGCAAAGCGTAAAATCGGGATGAGTGAAGGGGTATTCTAACGAGCGAGCGCAAACCTAACGTACTGCGGGTACGTGATTTGCGCGAGGGAGCGGATAGCCCCCTCAATCGCCCGATTTTACGCTTTGCCGGCGCAACCGAGCACGTCGACCAACTTATGCCTTACCAACTCTTTGATATTGGCACGGGCGGGTTTGAGGTACTCGCGAGGGTCAAACTTGTCGGGATGCTCGTCGAAGAAGGCGCGAATGGTGCCTGTCATAGCCAAGCGGAGGTCGCTGTCGATATTGATCTTGCAGACAGACAACTTGCTGGCCTCGCGCAGTTGCTCCTCGGGCACACCGATGGCGTTGGGCATTTTGCCGCCGTGCGCGTTGACCATTTTGACGTACTCTTGGGGTACGGAGCTGGAGCCGTGCAACACGATGGGGAAGCCGGGCAAAATGCGGCTGACTTCCTTGAGGATATCGAAGCGCAGTGCGGGGGGAACCAAGATACCTTGCTCATTGAGGGTGCATTGCTCGGGTTTGAACTTGTAGGCGCCGTGCGAAGTGCCGATGGCAATGGCGAGCGAATCGACGCCGGTGCGGCGCACGAACTCTTCCACTTCTTCGGGGCGGGTGTAGCTGCCGACGGCGTGGCTGACCTCGTCCTCGATGCCGGCCAAGGTGCCCAACTCGCCTTCTACCACTACGCCGTGATCGTGGGCATATTCCACCACGCGGCGCGTAACGGCGATATTATCCTCGAAGGAAAGCGAGGAGCCGTCGATCATAACGGACGTAAAACCGCCGTCGATGCAGGACTTGCAGGTATCGAAGTCGGGACCGTGGTCGAGGTGCAACACGATGGGGATCTCGGGGCACTCGATGACGGCAGCCTCCACCAACTTGACCAAATAGGTGTGGTTGGCATAGGCACGCGCGCCTTTGGACACTTGCAAAATGACGGGGGCCTTCTCCTCACGGCAGGCCTCGGTGATACCTTGCACGATCTCCATATTGTTGACGTTGAACGCACCGATGGCGTAGCCGCCTTTGTAGGCTTTTTCAAACATTTCTTTCGACGTAACTAAGGGCATAATAAACCTCCAAAAAATATTTTCTTATTTGGTTACAATAACAAGTTATTGTAATTCTTTGAGTATTTGCGCCACTTTGCGCATATCCACGCGGCCGGCGTATTGCGTTTTGAAATGCTTCATCACGTTGGGAGTGGTGCGGTCGTCGAGCGACAAAATGACCTCGCGTATTTCGTCATCGGCCATCATTTGGGGCAAATAGGCCTGTACGACGGCGCGCTGTGCGGCCAAATCTTGGGCGGCTTCGACGCGGCCCGCTTGACGATTGGCGTTTTCCTCCTCCTCCAGCTCGCGGTCCACCTTTTGGCACACGGCTACTATGTCGGCTTCGCCGAGTTCCTTGCCTTTGGCGCGCAGATTGATGGTCTCGAGCATCACTTTGCTGATGACGGCCTCGAGGGCGGCCACTTTGTTTTTGTCCTTGTCCTTCATGGCAAGCATTTTTTCTTTTTTGAGTTGCATCAAATCCATATACTCACCTCTTTTTCAAAAACATTATAACACGATATTGCCCCCAGCGCAACAAAAGACGGCACTTTTTGCTTTGCTTTGTTGACAAATGCACGGTATTGGCTTTACACTATATGTGCAATATTATTATGGGCGCGTATGCGACCTACAACGAGGTATATATGAAAATTATCTATAACGACGGCACCGTTGCGGAGTGCCCGCAAGAAGAAGAATTGCAAGTGATACGCCACACGGCGGCGCACATTATGGCCCAAGCCATCAAGCGTCTGTATCCTCACGCCGACTTCGGCTATGGCCCCGCCACCGACAAGGGCTTTTATTACGACGTGGATCTGGGCGACACCAAACTGACCGACGACGACTTGGCGGCCATCGAAAAAGAGATGCAAAAAATCGTCAAAGAGAACTTGCCCATCAAGAGTTTTATTTTGCCGCGCGCCGAGGCCATCGCTTTGATGCAAAGCCGCAACGAAAACTATAAGGTGGAGCATATCGGCGACTTGCCCGAGGACGCCATCATCAGTTTTTACCAACAAGGCGAATACATTGATATGTGCAAAGGCCCCCACTTAACGTACACCAAAGCGTTGAAGGCATTCAAGATCACGCAACAATCGGGCGCCTACTGGAAAAACGACAAAAAGAACAAGATGCTCACCCGCATAGGCGGCGTGGCATTCCGCACACAGGAAGAGTTGGCCGCATACGAAGAGTTGGTGAAAGAGGCCAAAGCGCGCGACCACCGCAAGATCGGCAAGGATATGAAGTTGTTTATGACGGACGACCTCATCGGCCGCGGCTTGCCCATGTTTTTGCCCAACGGCTACGAGATTTGGCAACAGCTGGAGTCCTACATCAAAGAGAAAGAGCGTAGATTGGGCTACTTGCACGTGCTGACGCCCTGCGTGGGCACCGTGGGGCTGTACCGCACCAGCGGCCATTGGGACCACTACCGCGAAAATATGTTTCCGATGATGGAAGTGGACGACGAGCAATTTGTGCTGCGCCCCATGAACTGCCCTCATCATATGATGATCTACGCCAATCAAACCCACTCCTACCGCGACCTGCCCATTCGCATCGGCGAGATAGCGCACGATTTCCGCTACGAGCCCAGCGGCACCCTCAAGGGCATCGAGCGCGGCCGTCACTTCTGCCAAAACGACGCGCACTTGTTCGTGACGCCCGAGCAGATCAAAGATGAAGTGGAGAGCGTAGTCAACTTGATTTTTGACGTATACAAAGACTTTGGCATCACCAACTACCGCTGCGTGCTGTCGTTGCGCGACCCCGAAGACAAGGTGAAATATCACCAAGACGACGCCATGTGGGAAAAGGCCGAAACGGCTTTGCGCGACGTGTTGACCGCGCTGGGCATTCAATTCACCGAGGAGATCGGCGAGGCCGCCTTCTACGGGCCCAAACTCGACGTAAACGTACAGCCCGCCATCGGCGCCGAATACACGCTGTCCACCTGCCAGCTCGACTTTTGCTTGCCCGCCAAATTCAACCTGACCTACACCGACAAAGACGGCAGCGACAAAACGCCCGTGGTGTTGCACCGCGCCATATTGGGCAGCCTCGACCGCTTTATGGCCTACCTGATAGAGGAAACGAAGGGTCGCTTCCCAGTGTGGCTGTCCCCCTTACAAGTAAAAGTGCTCACTTTGCCCAACACCGACGCTGCCTTTGCCAAAGAAGTGCACGAGAAATTGTTGGACGCCGGCGTGCGTAGCAAGTTGGACGACCGCAACGAGACCATTGGCTACAAGATAAGAGAGGCGCGTCAAGTAGACCGCGTGCCCTATATGTTGATCATGGGAGCCAAAGAGATTAGCGAGGGCGTGCTGTCGGTACGTAGCCGCGATACCGACCAAACCACCCAAATGACGGTGGACGAGTTTATCAACGCCATCACCGAGCAAATCCGCACCCGCGCATAGTAGCACTACTGCGACAAAAAGCCCGCTACCCTTGCGAAAGCAAGAGGAAGCGGGCTTTTTGCTACCCGAAGCATGGCGCGACGGCGCGAACGGTGCCGCACCGCACGTGTAAGTGCGTCGCCGAGGCCGTCAGTCCGCGTCGCCTTCGGACAACAGACACAAGGGGCCCAATACCGGCTGCAATTCCTTGTCGGCCAAATAGTTGAGTACGGCGAGCGTATAGGGCACGACTGCAGCGGCGTCCAAGTGGAACAAGGGGTGCTGAATGCGCAAATATTTTTTGTTCGAGTCGATAAAAGCGCGGAAAAACTTGTTCTTCTCGTTAAACTCATTGACCATACGCAACGTCTGCTCGTTGATCTCCAGATGGTCAAAAGTAAAAGTAAAGACCGCGGCGCCTTTTTCGTAGTACTCAAACAACGTAAATATCTCGTCGTCGTAAGGTTTGACGCCAAAACTGCCGACCACGTTGAGACATCCGTCATCTTGGCTGATTCTTACTTTCAGCCCCTTTTCTTTGAATGTCTTGGCCAATTCCTTTTCCGCTTTTTTGAGATTGATACCCGTTTTCATACTATTCCTCCTTATATATAGT
>CAMPCZ010000052.1 GCA_946648015.1 uncultured Clostridia bacterium | reverse complement strand
ACCCGAACAACGCGTCCTGCAATTTTTTCTTGGAAACGTCCAACGGCTCATACGCCAGCTCGGTGCGGCAATAGAGCCCCTCGGTCGCCGCAATGCGCAACAACTTGTCGCGCATATCCGACGGATATATTCGTTTGTTATCCTCGCCCACGTCCTCGGCAATAAAGCCGATATGCACCGAACGCGCGCCTATCATCAGAGCGCGCAACACTTCGTACTGCACTTGGTCGAAGCAATAGAAATCCACCACGTAAAAGTCGGTAGCCGCCACGCCCTCGTCGTCGGGTATGGCCTCCACCAATTTTTGCAATCGAGTGGTGGGGTCGAGTCTTGTACTCAGCACCGACAAATACTCGCTGTATATGGCGGCGATATCCAAAGCTTTATCTTTGGAACGACCGCGCATCTTGTCGGCCGCGGCGGTAAGATCCGCCACCGACACGCCGCTCTCTCGCAATGCCACCAGCGAACTGTACATCTCGTTGGCGAACCCCGAGAGTTCTGCCGCGCGGCGATAAAAATGCAATTTGTCCTTGATTTGATACAACGCTTTGGACAAAAGCATCGTGCACCCCTCGGGCGTCAAGCAATCTTTGGCGGTGGCGCCCAACACGCGCTCTGCCAGTCTTGCAAAGGTCAGCACTTCCACATTGACGCTTGCGCCCACCCTTGCGGCGACGGCGCTCTCGACCGCCAACGTAAAGCGGTCGGGCACCAGCACTACGTGCTTGCCCTTGCCGTCCGTAGGCACGTCGGACAGTATGCGTTCGGCTATGCCCACCAACGTGTTGCCCGCATAAAATACGACCATAATTCCCTCCCATCAAGCCCTGTCAAGGCATTATTTTGTATAATAAATTTAATAATTAAATTTATTATATTGTAATTTCCATATATTATATATAATAGCACGTGTTTTGCCAAATTGCAACTATATGATTGATATTTTTTGCAAAATTTGTTATAATTGGGGAAAATAATAATAGAGGACAACTATGAAAAAGGTTATTTTGATACTATCGGTCGTCGCGCTAGTGCTCACCATGGGTTTGGGCGCATTTGCTTGCAGCAACGTCAACCAAATCAATTTCATTTCTGTCGTAGCGCGCGACTACGAGCACTACACCTACACGGTATACGCCAAGGGCGAAGGCGACCAACTTGCCGCCATCGGTACCTTTACCTACACGTTCAAGCGTTTGCAGGCTACCGAGGGCGAGATTGCCTACTACATCGACGGCCACGAATACACTCTATCGTCGGGTGGCGTCATCAAAACCTCGCTGTCCATCTCCGACGGGCAATATGCGGGTGAAACCGTCACCGCGGAGGTATTGTTTCAAAACGCATATAGCCCCATCGCCAGCCGCAAAGTATACAACGCTTTCAAAAACGGCACCGCGGACGCCGAGCGCTCCTACACCAGCGTCATCGACTACACCAACAAAAAGAACATAGTGGCCACCGTCAACGGCGAGGAGCACTCTTTCAAAAAGCCCTCCTATTGCTATGACAACGACACCCTGTACAGTTTGGCGCGCGGTAGCGACATTTCGCGCGACTCCTACGCATTGTCGATAGCGGGCGTGGACAACCTCAAACCCGGCACGCGCACCGTTAGCATGGCCAAACGCGTCGACACCGTATCGCTGGATGTGGCGTGTATGTCCGCAGAACCCATCGCCACCACTTGCATTGCTCTCACTGCCGCCGCCCAATACGGCACCGGTACCTCGGCATATATCTACTTTGCCCCTTCCTACCGCCACACCGACGGAGCGGGCAACAGCGTCGATCTCAACAAAGTGCCCGTGCGCATAGACGAGGGCAATTACGTCTACAAATTGACGGCCATCAGCACGGACGAGTAGTATTTGCATATCTACGAGCCGCCCGCAGGGGCGGCTTTTTTCTTATTATTTGCGCGCGTACACGCGCGCGCAATGGACGCTAAAACCGTATTCGGCGCGCCATTGCGAATGACAAGCAACGCCGAGGCTTATATCGAAACAACCAAGTATTAGTTTTGATTATATATCCCCACCAAGATTTTGGAAGGAAAGTTTTTACGAAGGCGTTTAGATAGTTGCACCGAAGTTTTGCAAAGTGATACAATGAAAATATCTTATATAGCGAGGTATTACTATGAAATATGTCGAGAAAGTATTTGAGCAACTCAAACAAAACAATCCCAACGAGCCCGAGTTTTTGCAGGCGGCGCAGGAGATTTTGTTCACGTTAGCGCCCGTTTTCGAGGCTCACCCCGAGTACGAAAAAGCAGGTCTTCTCGAGCGTTTTGTGGAGCCCGAGCGCGTCATCGAGTTTCGCGTTCCTTGGGTGGACGACAGCGGCAAGGTGCAAGTAAACCGCGGCTATCGCGTGCAGTTCAACAGTGCCATCGGCCCCTACAAAGGCGGCTTACGCTTCCACCCCAGCGTCAATCTTTCCATTCTCAAATTCTTGGGTTTGGAGCAAATCCTCAAAAATAGCCTTACCTCGTTGCCCATTGGCGGCGGCAAAGGCGGTAGCAACTTCGACCCCAAGGGCAAATCCGACGCCGAAGTCATGCGGTTTTGCCAAAGCTTTATGACCGAACTCTATCGGCACATCGGCCCCGACGCCGACGTACCCGCCGGTGATATCGGCGTAGGCGGCAGAGAGATCGGCTACCTATTCGGCCAATACAAGCGCATCAAAGCCCAAAGCGAAAACGGCGTATTGACAGGCAAAGGTCTATCGTATGGCGGCAGCTTGGGGCGCACCGAGGCCACCGGCTACGGCTTGCTGTTCTACGTGCAAGAAATGTTGCGCGTCAACAATATGACACTCGAAGGCAAGACTGTGTGCATCTCGGGTTCGGGCAACGTAGCCATCTTTGCCTGCGAAAAGGCGCAAGCGCTGGGTGCCAAGGTAGTAACGATGTCGGATAGCAACGGTTTCATTTACGACCCCAACGGCATTCAACTCGACGTGGTCAAAGACATCAAGTTGGGTCACCGCGGCCGCATCAAAGAATACGCCGAAAAAGTGGCAGGCAGCGTATACACCGAGGGTTGCCGCAACGTGTGGCAAACCAAGTGCGACGTGGCGCTTCCTTGCGCCACCCAAAACGAGATCGATCTCGACAGTGCCAAGGCCCTCATTGCCAACGGCGTCAAGGCCGTAGGCGAAGGTGCCAACATGCCCTCTACCCTCGAGGCGATCGACGCTTTCCTCAAAGCGGGCGTATTGTTTGCTCCCGCCAAGGCCGCCAATGCGGGCGGTGTGGCCACCAGCGCGTTGGAGATGAGCCAAAACAGCATGCGCTACAGCTGGACCAAAGAGGAAGTTTTGTCCAAGTTGCAAGGCATTATGGTCAACATACACACCGCCTGCCAAAAAGCAAGCGAAGAGTATGGCTTCGGCTACAACTTGGTAGCCGGCGCCAATATAGCCGGTTTCCTCAAAGTGGCCGACGCCATGATGGCGCAAGGCATTGTCTGATCGACCAAAATCCAACAAAAAATGCTTTCCCGACGGGGAAAGCATTTTTTTAACTACAATTCATAAGAGCGGTACCCGTACCCAGCGAGCAAATCCACCGAAAAATCGGTTATTGCACGACTTTTTCGACCGATAGGACGTGCAACATTTTGTCTTCTACGACAAATCGCACCTCGCAATCGCGCCAGCGCATACCGTACACACGACCATCCTCGTGGTAGTGTGGCCTAGGGTCTAACGAAAGCACCTTTTTCAGCAATTCGGTATCGTCGGCGCTGAGATGTACGCCCGCAGCGAACCCTACCGTCAAGTTGTCGTCCATATGCTCTGCGGCAAAGCCGCCCTCTGCCCGGGGCACGCTGTCGGCATAGGCCAAATACGGCTTGACGTCATATACGGCAGTGCCGCTCATCATATCCACGCCCTCTACCGCCAACGCCACGCCCTCGTCCGTGTATTCCACCTGCACCAGCCGAAGGACGCTCATGCCTATGGGATTGGGTCTGTTGGGGCTGCGCGTGGCAAATACGCCTACTCTCGCATTGCCGCCCAACCGAGGTGGGCGCACGGTAGGTGAAAATTCGCCCTCGAAACCATCAAATCGCCACAGCAACCATATATGCGAAAAACGCTCTATTCCACGAAACGCGTCCGGTGAATTGTAGGGCGGATCAAAAACGATGCGCCCCCTTATGGGCGCCAAACCACTTTGGCGCGGCAAGCCGAATTTGTCGGGAAAATCCGTATAAATGCGTCCGATTATTTTCATTGCAAATAGGGTTTGTATACGCCGAAAGCCGTCGGAATGGCGTAGCGCGCGCGTATATCTTCGGCGCCTGCCACTATCGTACCGGCGGGCAACTCTTCTACGGCGCACTCCACCAAGTAGCCCACCATATTCCAAGTGATATGCGTAAATACGTGCTTTGCTTTGGGCAAAGGCTGTACGTTCAAAGCGTACACGCCCCACTCGGTGCAAGCGGCCGCAACGTCCGATTCGTCCAAGGCGGTCTCCACCAACGGCAAACCGTAGGTGCCTGCAAGCAGTCCTTTTTCTTTGGGCGCAGTCAGCACGTAGCCTTGCGCAGTCGACAGCACCAATACCGTCATATCCTTCGTTTTGCGCTTGGTCTTGACTACACGCACAGGCAGTTCGGTGGTTAGACCATCTCTATAGGCCTTGCACCTATCGCCGAGGGGGCACTCGTCGCATCGCGGCGACTTGGGCAAACAAACCAAAGCGCCCAGTTCAAACATCGCTTGGGTAAAATCGGCGGCGCGGTCGGGTGGAATAATAGGCGACAGCGTATCAAAGGCGCGCGTTTTGGCCGAAGGCTCCAATATATCGGTATAGTCGGACTGTAGCCTCGATAGCACGCGCAACACGTTGCCGTCCACTGCCGGCACGGGAATGCCGTAGGCGATAGAGGCAATGGCGCCCGCCGTATAATCGCCGATACCGGGCAAACGACGCAATTCTTCCACCGAGCGCGGCAATACGCCGGCATAGTCGCGTACCACGATAACGGCGGCCTTCTGCAAGTTGCGCGCACGGCTATAGTACCCCAATCCTTCCCACAGCTTGTACAAAGTCTTTTCGTCCACCGCTGCCAACGCTTCTACGGTAGGCAACGCTTGCATCCAACGCGTATAATAGGATACAACGGCTGCCACACGCGTCTGCTGCAACATAATTTCACTTACCCACACGCTATATGGGTCGGACACGCCGCGCCAAGGCAACGTGCGCTTGGCGTGATCGTACCATTCCAGCAAAGGTTGTACGATAGATTGCATTACAGCAAGAAAATGTTGCCTTCTTTGCAGCGCTCACGGGTGGTTTCGTCCCAATAGGACACCTGCACTTCACCGATATGCGCCTTTTCCAACAACAACATACACAGGCGCGACTGGCCTATGCCTCCGCCTATGGTCAGGGGCAGCTTGCCCTCCAACAACATACGGTGGAAATACAGTTCGGCACGACTTTCGCACCCGGCCTCTTTGAGCTGTCTGCGCAGTGCCTCCGGGTCTACCCTGATGCCCATGGACGAAATCTCAAACGCCATATCCAGCACCGGATTGTACACTAAGATGTCGCCGTTCAGGCTCCAATCGTCATAGTCGGGCGCGCGACCGTCGTGGCGCTTGCCCGAGGGCAACTTGCCGCCGATGTGCTCCAAAAACACCAAGGGGTGCAAACGGCAAAACGCGTTTTCGCGCTCTTTGGGCGAGAGATCCGGATAGGTTTGCTCCAACTGCTCCGCCGTGACGAAAGTTATTTGTCGCGGAAAGCGATAACTCAATTCGGGAAACAGCGACAGCAAAATGCGATCGGCTTCGGCAATGGCCGCCACAATGCCCTCTACGGTTTGGCGTAGATAAGCCTCGGTGCGCTCGGCAGGCGAAATCACTTTTTCCCAATCCCATTGGTCCACGTAGATAGAGTGCAAGTTGTCGCACTCTTCGTCGCGGCGAATGGCATTCATATCGGTATACAAGCCCTCACCCACGCTAAAATTGTAGCGGTACAAGGCCAAACGTTTCCATTTGGCAAGGCTGTGCACGATTTGCAAGTTGCCGCCTTGGTGCAAAGTATCGAATGCAACGGGGCGTTCCACGCCGTTGAGGTCGTCGTTGAGGCCGCTGGCGGCGTCCACAAACAGAGGCGCGGACACGCGCTTCAGGTTGAGTTTGTCGCCCAGCGTGGTCTCCACCAGTTTCTTCAGCGTGCCTATCGCCATTTGGGTGCGATAGATACTCAGTTTCGATTGATAATCCGTGGGAATAATCGTCATAATACACCTCTTTCGCCCATTTGTCGCAAGGCGGATAGTTTGCTTTTGTACACACGTTACGTTTCCATTATAGCATACCGCCGAGGGCATTTCAAACGTTTGAAACGCCGCTGAGATATTTTCGTTGGAACGTGTCGATAGCCGTCCGAAGCGCTCTTTATCGTTTCAAGCCAAATTGGTAGCGCGTTTTGGCCGAATAGGTATCCCCCGCTTTGAGCACTATCGAGGGAAACTCGGGCACGTTGACGGCGTTGGAATAGTCCTGCGTTTCCATGCAGAAGGCAGATTGATATCCATAGACGCGCCGCCCGATCAGACCTTCCAAAAAGTTGCCCGTATAGAATTGCAATGTAGGCCTATCGGTATACACCGTCATCACCACACCGCTCTTTTCGGCCTCGGCGGTAGCCACGGGTTCGTCTATGCTATGCGCCCGCAACACGTAGCTGATGTCGTAGCCGCCCTTGCCCACCACGGGTGGATCCAGCGGCACCAAATCGGCGCCAATGGCTTTTGGGGTGCGGAAGTCGTAGATGGTACCTGCCACCGGCAACACTTCGCCGTGCGGGATCAATTCCTCATCGCTAAGCAAAACGCTATCGCCCGCAATACACACGCGGTGGCCTCGCACCGATACGAAATCGCCGTCCAAGTTGAAATAGGCGTGATTGGTAAGGTTGACGGGAGTATCACGGTCGGTCGTGGCGCGGTATTCCAGCGAAATAGAATTATCCTCCGCCAAACGATAGCGTACCGATACCGACAAATTGCCGGGGTAGTTCTCCTCGCCGTCGGGGCTAAGGTAACACATTTCTATCGCGCCGTCCGCAGCCTCGACTACCCGCCACAGCTTGCGGTCAAATCCTTCTATCCCGCCGTGCAAATGATGCTTGCCGTCGTTGACGGCCAAACGATAGGTGATGCCGTCCAAGGTAAAAGAGGCACGCTCGATGCGGTTGGCAACGCGGCCGATGACGGCATTAAAATAGGGATTATCGCCACGGAATCCGTCGGGCGAATCAAATCCGGCCAACACGTTGATGGTTTGCCCCGATGCCGTGGGCACCCATATCGCATTGAGACGCGCGCCGTAGTTGATCACTTCCACGCGCATACCGCTATCGTTGGACAATTCATACAGATCGATCCCCGTAGGGGTAGTCAAAATGTGTTTCGTTTGCATAATACCCTCCTTTTGGCTTCGCAGGAAGCCGATGTACGCGGCTTTGCGCCGCTATGTCAGTTGATAGTAGTTGCCGACGGCACACAAAGCGGGGCCTATCAGCACCAATATATGAAATACCGCGTGCGCCCACCGTTTGTGCACGCCGAAGATGGCGGCGCCGACAAGGCAAGTGAGCAGACCGGCCAAATGATACCACACCACGGGGTATTTGTTGACGATGCCCGCGGGGCTACAGTATGCCGACCAAAAGGCGCCGAACATCAACGCCCCCACCGCGAAAGCCGCTGCGACCGCCACACGCTTGTATTTGTCAAAGCACACCAAGCACAGTGCCAGCACGCCTATGGTCAAAGCTACGCTAACGCCCAACGCAACGTAGCCGTATACGCTACCGTACAACAGACAAAACGCCGCCCCGCACGCTATTACGTTCAGGCTTACGGCGGCATAGTCGAGGTGGCGCAGTACGCGCTTTGCGCCTATGTGGCGCGCGCCGTGATAGGCGGCGGATATACCGAATTGAACGGCCCACAATAGCGAGGACACTATGACGTATGCCAAACTTGGGGCGCTCAGTTTGCGCACCAACGCTAACGCAAACGCCAGTGCCGCGCCCAGCACGCCGATTAGATGCGAAACGGTGTGCACCGCCTCCTCTGCGGGCGTGTAATACACAAGCCCCGCCTCGCTATATTGTTGGCGCAAATCATCTTCGCTCATATCGTTTGCAGGCGTTTGGCAAATCGCACTATTATTTCGTTGACGCTATCGGGTGCCTCGCTCATATCATGGTAGTGAGCCGCGGCCGAAAACCGTATCGATTCGCTATCCGTCATACCATTGACCATATCGTTTTCAATCCAAAAAGTCTTCGCGGCATTTTACGCCGAACAATTCGACCAACTGCCGCATCTCGTCGTCCTTGATGGTGTTGATGCGGGGCAAGTGCGCCGTAAGCATATAGATTTGCGCCGCTTTTTCCACCGTTTCGATAAGGCCGAAAGTCTCGTCCATCGTTTTGCCCGCGCCATATATGCCGTGCATCGACCAGACGACTATGCGGAATTCTTCCATCTTTTTGGCAGTGGCCTTGCCGATTTCGTCGGTACCGCACAACATCCAAGGCAATATACCGATGCCGTCGGGAAACACAACGATGCACTCGGTGCACATTTCCCACAACGTGTGCGTAAACTTCTTTTCGTCCAACTCGTGCACGAAGTTCATTGCCAACGTGTGGGTGGGGTGGCAGTGCATCACCACCCTATTATCGGCGTCCACCTTGAGCCTTGCCATATGGCTCATCAGGTGCGCGGGAAACTCGCTGGTAGGCCTGCCGCCGTCTGCAAATCCCCATAGCAATTCGACGCCTTTGCCGTCCTTGGCAATGCGCACGATACCCAAGTTGTCGGCGGGATTGTCCTGCACGTTTTTGAAATACTTGCCGGTACCCGTTACGATGAATATTTTGCCCGAAAGCGGCGTTACGTCAAAACTCGCCGCATTTACGCCCATCAGGGGAATGGTGCGTACAACGTGCGCCAAGTCCAAATACTCGGCCACCTGCGCTTCTTCCAGCAAATAACTGATGTTGCCGCCATTGCGCTCGTCCCACCCCAGCCTATACATATTGGCGGTGGTGGCGCACATTTCTTTGACAAACGGCGCTTGCAAAACGTCTTTCAATCCACCTTTCATATCGTCTCCTATCGTCTATTGCGCAAGACCGCGTCTTCGTACGCCTCGATCTGTTCGTACCAATTGGCGCCCGCTACACCTTCACGGCGCAAATACTCCGTCCACACCGCGTCAAACGGCAAAGTTTTCAGTTCCTCTTGCAAAACCATCAATTTGGTAAAGTTGCTTTCGTCCTGCAATTTTCTCAAAGTTTCGTTGGGCAGCAAGAGCGCCCAAAGCAGCGCCTTTTGCATATTGCGTTGACCCACCACCCAAGCCGCCAAGCGATTGATGCTCGCGTCGAAATAGTCCAACCCTATCAACACCTTGGCGGTGGCGTCGTTGCGCACTATCTCTTTGGCAATCTCTTTCAGTTCGTCCTCGAAAAGCACAACGTGGTCGCTATCCCAGCGCACGCCACGCGTAACGTGCAAGGCAACTTTGTCGTAGAACGCCAACAACGCGGGGATCTTGTCCGACACGTATTCGAGCGGATGATAGTGCCCATTGTCCAGCAAACAGCAAATGTCGTTCTTCGCCGCGTAGTTTTGATAGAACTCGTTGCTTCCGACGGTATAACTCTCGACGCCTATGCCAAGCACTTTGCTCTCCACCCCCACCACGACCTTGGATCTATCGTAATCGACCGACAGTATTTCGTCCAAAGATCGTTTCAATCTCAATCTCGGCGTCAGTCTATCCGCGGGCACGTCTTTGTAGCCGTCGGGTATCCATATATTCACAAGGCAATGCGTACCCATTTGGGTGGCAAAGTACTCGGCTATCTTCAGGCAAGCCTTGCAATGCGCCACCCAAAATTCGCGTATGCGCTCGTCGGGCGAGGACAAAGTCAGGCCGTCCTTCACGTTTTTGTGGCTAAACATAGTGGGATTGAAGTCGATACCCTGCAAGCCTATCTCCTTTGCAAATGCCACCCAGGGCGCAAAATGCTTGGGCTCGTACCCGTCTCTATCCACGTCTTCGCCATCGAGAATGGCGTAGCTGGCGTGCAAATTCAAACGTTTGGCACCGGGCATAAGAGCGAACGCCTTGCGTATATCCGCCTTGAGTTCATCAAAATTGCGCGCCCTACCGGGATAGTTACCCGTAGTTTGTATGCCGCCCGACGCGGCGCCGCCGCCGTCCAGTCCGACCACGTCGTCCCCTTGCCAACAATGTATGGACACGGGGATATCCTTCAATTTGGATAGTGCCGTCTCGGTATTCACGCCGTACGCAGCGTAGGCTTTCTTCGCATAGTCGTACATATTATTGCCTCCCTATTTGTAGTTTCAAATTCCCTATAGCCGTAGCCTCGATGGGAAGTGCTTTCACTTTTACGCCGCACGCTCGTTCGGTGAGCGCATTCAGCAACTCGTTTTTTGCGCCTCCGCCCACTATATAGAGGGCATCAAAATCTTTGCCGCTGTTTTGACGCAATTCGTCCAACGCGTTGCGATAGCCTGCGGCAAGGCTATTGTACGCACAGCGGAAATAATCGCCCTCGGTTTGGGGCACCGCCGTGGCCGCTGCTATAAACCAATCGTCAAAGGCCTGTTTCATACTCTTTGGGGCAAGAAATGACTTGTCGTTGACGTCCACGTAGGTTTGCCATTGGCTTTGGCGCGCCGCCTCTACCACTTGTCCGAAAGACTTGTCGGGACATAGCTCGTCCTTCAGCCTGTTGACGATCCACATACCCATAATGTTTTTTTGATAGCGCACGTAGCCCACGCCGCCCTCGTTGGAATAGTTTGCTTTGCGACTGTTTTCGTCCGTTATCGCATCGGCAACTTTCAGTCCCAATAGCGACCACGTCCCCGAGGAAATATAGGGGCTGTTGTCGTCCATGGGTATGCCTTCCACCGCGCTGGCCGTATCGTGCGAGGCGCACAGCACCACCTGCGTCTGTCCGCCCACTTCCAGGGCAATCGGCTCTTGCAGACAGCCTACGCTCTCTCCCGGCCGATACAAAGCGCCGAACAAGCGCTTGGGCAAGCCCAGACGCTCTATTATCTCTGGGTCAAACGCCTTGGTCGTGGCGTTTACCAACCCCGTAGTGGTGGCGTTGGTGTACTCTTTCTTTTTCACACCCGTCAGCCGATACCCCAAGTACTCCGGTATCATCAAAAAGTCGCTGACCCCGTCCAGTCGCCCGCGTTGCATATCGTCGTACAACTGGTAGATCGTGTTGAAGGGCTGAAACTGAATGCCCGTTAGCCCATACAACTCTGAAAATGGTACCTCGCCGTGTACAGCGGCGATCGCCTTCTCCACACGATCGTCTCTGTATGCGTAGCAAGGCGACACCTTTTCGTCATTCGCCAACAGCACGTAGTCTACGCCCCAGGTATCTATAGCGAGGCTCTCGATCGCGGCGTATTTTGCAAACGCGCGCTTGATACCCTCTTTTACGTTTTCAAAGAGTGCGTCCACGTCCCAAACGAGGTGGCCGTTTTCCCTTTTCATTCCGTTGGGAAATCTGTACACCTCGTCCGTTTTTATACATTTGTCTTGCGTCCACCCGACGATATGCCTACCGCTGGACGCGCCTATATCTATTGCAAGATAGTATTTCATAGCACATCAATATCCGAGTTTCACAAAGTCGCTCGCGTTGCAGTGCACCGCAACTCCGCAATTCGCTCCTTATTGCAGAAGCTCTCTTTCTCTCTTTTATGATATCACAAGTGTTAATAATGTCAACTGCAAATGCTTTTGATAACAAAACCAATGAATTGACGACGTTACCGTCATGAATTGGCTACGCCTTGATTTCTTGCTTCGCTCATATGCGATATGATATAAATTCCTTTGTTCCGCGTCCCGCAAGGGACATATCGCGCCGATAGGTATATCGCGATTTTGCATAACTCGCCTTTGGCGAGAATGCAAAAGCATATCGCAAATTCCGTCAGGAATTTATATCGCTTCGAGACAGTCGAACGACTGTCTCGGCGCTCGCTTTGAGTGCGCGTCGCCTTACATTCGTATCAAAAAACTGTTTCGCGATACGCCCTCTCGGGC
>CAMPCZ010000051.1 GCA_946648015.1 uncultured Clostridia bacterium | reverse complement strand
CAACGCCTATACTTCTGCCGCGCACAGCCCCGTCACAGTCAACAAACCCACGTCCAGCTATTACCGTAGCGATTACAACAGCAGCGAGTACGACAGCGAGGGTCGTTGGTATTGGGGCGGCGGCAAAACGCAGGTGGACGACAGCACCGCGGCCCTCATATCGGGTAGCGCGGCCGACTGCACCTGGACGTTCTTTACTTGTGCCGACCCCGCCAATCCCTACGGCAGCGCCGCAAAGGATCTACACATCGTGTTGCCCAAGCACACCTATTTCTCGTGGCTTGCCGACAAGGAGAACTGCGTGCGCATCATCGGCAACGGCCGCGTGTTCCTCTATTTGCAAGAGGACACCAACATTCAGATCGTCGGCAACTATTGGGATAGCAACGCCGCCACCAAGGAGGCCGAGGTATTCGGCGGCTATCGCTGGGTGCGCACTTCGGGCGGCGAAACGGTGTACACCTATTCTACCGGCACCGACGGCGAGCAACGCCCCACCGGCGTTACGTTGGATTATACCAACACCGCCAGCCGCGAGTTGCAGCCCCGTATGTTCATCATCGGTACCGGGCCGCACATCACCTTCGACGTAGTCGACTTCCAGTTGGCAGCCTACGTCTATATGCCCAACGGGCAGCTGTACGACAGTCGCGATTGGGAGGGCGAAGAGAAGAACAACGTCTTCCGCATCACTACCACGTCCAAGTCCAGCAGCGTGCAGAGCGACGTGTACGGTATATACGTCGCGGACAAGATCATCACATCGGGCAATGCGTCCTACAAGGTCAACTACCACCGCACGGCGGTAGACCTCAGCGACACTACCATCTACTATGGCAGTGCACGCGTAACGCCCGCGCGCACCAAAAACCACGGGCTCAACTACTACCGTTTGGCCGAGTTTTGGAGTTATCCCGACAATATGCCCAAGGCCGACCTACATTGGTACTACAAGGGTATATCAATCGGTTAGGAGGTGCTTATGCTGCGTTTTATTCACAAGTTATGCAAGCGCAAGGCCTTCACTTTGATGGAGTGCATTTTGGCCACTGCCATCATCGGCGTAGGTTCTACCCTGGTGATGGGCATGGTCTCTTTGGGTTATTCCTACGTCAATCGTTCGCGTTCCTTGGATGAGGTCGCTTCCGTTGCGCAGGAAAAGATCGCGCTCTACGATGGCACCGAAGCGGAGGAGGGGCTGGTCGATATCGACGAGGATAGCGGCATTCGCTATGGCTTCAGCGACAAGTTGCAGACGCGCGTCGCTTTCGAAATATTCTACGGCAACAGCAGCGCTACCGACGTCATTATGCCCACTACGATGCAATACGTGGCGGTCATCGTTACCGATACCAAAGACAACAAGATCGTGTACTATCTGTATTCGCCTGATGGTACGCAAATACAAAAGTTATACAGCGAAAAAGAATGATGAAAGGTTTGTTTAGACGTCGCCAAGGATATACGTTAGTCGAGTTGGTGTTGGCCATCGCCATCACCGCTCTCATCGCGTCCACGGCGTCTACACTCATCAGTTACGCACTGCGTATGCGCACCATGTCCGACGCGCAGACCGATATGTATTTGGTCAGCATTCGCTTGCACAAGGCCATCACCACCGAGCTTACGTCCACGGGCAACGTTTGCCTCTACACCAAGGGGCCTTCTACATACACCACCGTGCCCGTTACCGAGCGCGTATTGTACTTGGATAGCAATGTCAAAAGCAAAACCTACGGGCAGGTGTTGCTGGGCAACAAGTCGGCCGCCAGTGCCAAATTGTTGCCGATGGACGGCTATTTCGATAGCTACGACGACGTGGTGGTGGAGTCGCTCACCTTCAAGGTGGCCAGCGTGCTCGACTACGTCAATGCCGATACTTCCACGCCTACCGAACTATATCGTTGCGTCAAGGTGACCACGGTCGTGTCCAAGGGCGCTTGGCGCTACGAGCATACCACGGCCATACGGTTCGATGAGATGATACTCTACAGCTCGCAGGTGAAGGTCAGCACCGATACCAATACGTTTGTGCCCACGTCGTCCAATATACGCGACGCCCGAGCCGGCGACACGGGCACCGAGTTCAAACTCCTGCGCTATACTTTGGAATAATGAATATCGTCATCGGCGTTCTCTATGCTATATACGGGCTGTTGGTAGGCAGTTTTCTCAACGTGTGCATCTATCGCATACCGCGCCATATCTTTTGGCGCAACGCGCATTCCTATTGCCCCAACTGTCACACCGAGCTCAAGTGGTACGAGTTGGTGCCCCTTTTCAGCTACCTCTTTTTGGGAGGTCGCTGTCGCACTTGTCACGAGCGCATCAGCCTTCGCTATCCTTTGGTAGAGGGTGGCAATATGCTTTTGTGGATATTGGCCTATATCACTTTTGGTTTCGGCTGGTATTCGGTGGCATTGTGCTTGCTGTTCAGTCTTTTGTTGGTGGTGTCCGCCATCGACTTGGATATTATGGAGATCCCCAACGGTATGGTGCTTACCATCGCCGTGTTGGGCGTCGCGCCCTTCGTCGCGTCGTTCTTCGCAGACAACGGTTTGCCGTCCACTCTCCCTTGGTGGGGCTATTTGGTGGGCGTAGCGGCGGCTTCCGTTCCCCTCTTTTTGATAGCCCTTGCCACCCGCGGCGGCATTGGCGGCGGCGACGTCAAATTGATGGCGGCATTGGGGCTGTTTTGCGGTTGGCGCGTAGTGCTTTTGGGCGCATTCTTCGGCGTCATCTTGGGCGGCGTAATGGCGGCGATACTATTGCTGTTGTTTGGCAAAAATCGCCGCGCCATGATGCCATTGGCCCCCGCGCTCGCTTTGGGGACGGTCGTCGCTCTGTTGTGGGGCGAGCCGATCCTCGACGCCATCGCCGCCATGTTCTAAACCAAAAACAAACGTTCCGCACCTTTGCGGAGTATGAGACTATATAGGAGGAAAGAATGAGTACACTCAAATTTGGACAAATCCTATTGCAAAAAGGGTACGTTACCCCCGACCAACTGCGCAAAGCCCGCGATATCAACCGCGAAAATCCGCGTATGAGCATATCCGAGGTGTTGATTTCTATGAACGTAACGCCCGAAATCAACATTTTGTCCGCTTTGGCCGAGCGTATGGGCTATCCGCTCATCGAGGGCAATATCTTTATCGAGGACGCCGACATCATCAAAATGGTGCCCGAAAAAATAGCGCGCAAGCACAACATTATCCCCCTCAAAATGGATAAAGGCCGCCTATTGGTTGCCGTGCGCGATCCGACCAATATGGAAGTGGAGCTGGACGTCAAAGCCGCCAGTGGCAAAGACGTAGCCTATGCGTTGGCCACCGCCGACAGTATCAAAAACGCCATCGAAAAGTATTATGCCAACATCACCGCGCAAAAGATTGCCGAGGGCGTCGATAGCGAGGCCGAGGATCTCGAAAAGCAGCAGCAACAGCAGGCCGCCGAGTTGGATAGCCGCGTGGATTCCGCGCCTATCGTCAAATTGCTCAATACATTGGTAGAGCAGGCCTACTTGCGCAAGGCTTCGGATATTCACGTGGAGCCCTTTAAGGACGTGGTCATCATTCGTATGCGTATGGATGGCGACTTGGTGGAATATATGCGCATCACACCCAGCACGCACCGCAGTCTGATCACCCGCCTCAAGATCCTGTCCAATATGAACATAGCCGAAAAGCGTATTCCCTTGGACGGCCGCTTCGACTACACCTTCGAGGGTACGACCATCGACATTCGTGTGTCCACCTTGCCTACCGCCTATGGCGAAAAGGCCGTGTTGCGTTTGTTGGGCACCGCTTTGGGCAAGGAGATCGGCTTGCACGAGCTGGGCATGACCGACGAAAACGTGCAAAAATTCGAGCACGTTTGTAATGCGCCCAATGGCGTCGTGCTGGTCACAGGTCCTACCGGTAGTGGTAAATCTACCACCTTGTACACCGTGTTGAGCAAACTCAACAAGCCCACCGTCAACATCACCACCATCGAGGATCCTATCGAAAAGCGTGTGATGGGCATCAACCAAGTGCAGGTCAACGAAAAGGCGGGTCTTACCTTTGCCGCCGGGTTGCGTTCTATCTTGCGTCAGGACCCCGACGTCGTAATGATCGGTGAGATCCGTGACTACGAAACCGCCGAAATCACCATGCGCGCGTCTATCACCGGTCACTTGGTTTTGTCTACCTTGCACACCAACGACTCTTGCGCTACCGTCGCGCGTTTGATCGATATGGGCGTGGCGCCCTATTTGGTGGCCGCCGCCGTCAACGGCATCTTGGCACAGCGCCTTGTCAAACGTCTTTGCCCCAAGTGCAAAAAGCTCGAGGTACTCACTGCCGAGCAACGCAATATTTTGGGCGACAAAAAAATGGAATCCGCCTATTTCCCCGTGGGCTGTTCGGCTTGTAATTTCACCGGGTATTCGGGCCGTTTTGCCGTGCACGAGGTGTTGGTCTTCGATTCCGAGATGCGCGCGCTGATCACCAAAGGCGCCTCTACCGAGCAGTTGCGCGAGCACGCCGTCAAGACGGGCATGGAGTTTATGGATCAAAACGTCCGCAAGCGCATCGCCCTCGGCGAAACTTCGCTGGAAGAGTATGTCCGTATTATATTCACGATGGCATAGCGGCGCGCACCCGCTTTTGTTGGGGCGTACACGCTGTGTACGCCCCTTTGTTATTCGGGTGGCTTTCCTTTCGGTGGCACCTCTTTTTCTACGAAAGTACGCGCCACCGTTTCAATTGGAGCGAAACTCGGTTTTGTGATAAATAACAAATATATAGAAGCGATTGAACGGCTGTCCTCACGGTCGCACCGTGCACAAAAAAACGCGCACGACGTGCGCGTTTTTTTGTCGGTTCGGCTTAGTTTTTGGTGGCTATATCGTCCTCGTCCCGCCCAAACACGACGGTATAAAAAAGACTACTTTCCATACACGTTATCAATTTCCACCCCTCTTGGGTCATTTGGTTGAGCGTTTTTTCTAGGTCTTGGGCCGTTTTGGGCGTTCTCACCGTATATTTCATATCGTACCTCGTCGCATCATTCTTTTGCATAGGTGCTTCGTTTTTTAATCGTCCGTACCCAAAAGGGCGCTCCTCGCCGCCACCATCTCGTTGTCCGCACTCAGCGCACCGTACTCCTCGGTTGGCGCGGTCGCCACGTCGGGTATCAGGGGATTTTGGTGTATGTTGTACATTCCGTTTTCCTTGGCGGGGTCCACTATATAGTAGTAGCCGCTCACCATCACCACGTAGTATTTGTCCAATATACCCGTAACTTTGCCGCTTTCCGTTTGGTCTTCGATGGTCAGGTCGGTGCGTTGAAATACGCCTTTGCCATAGGTGTTTTGTCCTATTACGGTGGTGTTCTTGCCATTATAGGCACGGCAGGCGCCTATCAATGCTTCGGCGGCCGATGCGGTATTGGCGTTGCACAATATCACCAGCGGCAAGTCCGCGATGTAGTTGTCTTTTTTGACGTTTACGTGCACCACCTTGTCCGATTTGGCGTATTGCAGTTGCAATATTTCGGTCATTTCGCCCGGTTCAACGGGTACAAAGTAGGAGGCGACGCTGCTCAAAATGTCTGTGTTGCCGCCCCCGTTGTTGCGCAGATCCAGCACCAATTTGCTTTGTCCCGCCTCCAAAAACTGCCGCATACACTCGTCAAAGTCGTCGGCTGCCGATTTCACGGTGCCGTCGGGCAACTGGGTGTAGGTAAAACTGCGCAGCGATATATAGCCGACGTTGGTGCCGTCGCCGTATACGTCGGGCACAAAATAGGCGCGCGGTGCATAACGCTTGGTTTTGCCAAAGGCATAGTCGCCCACTATCTCGCCGTTGCGCGCTATACGCAACGTTAGCACGGTGTCCTCGTCGCCCTCCACGTAGCCCGAGTAGTAGGAGGAGGCCAAGCCGCGCACGCGGTGAAAGATGGGGTTGCCGTCGGCGTCTACGTCGTTGCTGTTGGCCACGCCGTATATTTCGTCGCCGCGTTGCAGATGAAAACCGTCCTCGAACGTAACGTCGGCGGGCATATCCTTTTCGATATAAGTGATTATATATTCGTTGTATCGTGTGATGGCCAGTTCCAATCCAATGCGGCTATCCGTAGTCTGCGAATAGTATGTGGTAGTCAGATAGGTAAAGTTATCCAGTCCGTCTATCACGGCTTTGGCGGCCGCATAGTCCAAGTTGTCCATGTTCACTTGGCCGATATAGTTGTCCCGTATGAGTTCGAGCGCCGTCGTCAGCATGTCCATCTCGGCCACGTCTTGTTCTTGTTTTGGTGTGTCCTTCGGCGTGCAACCTGCGCACACCACGGCCACCGCCACTACGATGCAAATCAACCCCAAGCACAATTTTTTCATATCATTCTCCTTCTTTGCCTATACGCCACTCGCCCGCAGGGTCAAAAGCAACGGCCATGCCGTAGGGTGTCAGGTCTACCGTTGTCCCTATGGGATACGCCCCCTCCAGTACCACTTCCGTTGCCGCGTTGGCCGCTACGGCGTACGTTTTGCCATCGGCATATAGGGTGTTCACTATCACCCAGCCACCGTCGGCTGTTTCCCGCGCCAGCCAGTCGGCGGGTGCAAAGCCCACCAGCAAGCGCTTGTTTTCATAGCTTGCCGGGTATGCGGCACGCCAATCGCCAATATCGGTATGTACCACACCGCCCTCGGACACACCGCTTTCTACGCGCCAAAACGGAATGAGGCGCGACGCAACGTATACGCTCGGCTTGACGGCCGCCAATTTTTGGGGCGCGTCGTAAGCCAGCAGATATCCGCCCGACAGCACGGCGGTGGGCGCCTGCAGGGAGCGCACCTCGTCTATGTCGTCCGTAGCATACAGTACCACTCCCTCGTAGTGTCGCAGATATTGCGACAGTTCCCAAAAAACCGCTTGCCTGATGTCGGGTGATAGTCCGCCCAGCGGATTGTCCAATAGCAGCACTTTGCGTTTGGTCAGGTTTGCCCTCGCCAGCGTTAGGCGCACTTGCACCTCGCGGGAGGCGCGGTATGTGGGATTATCCAATATGGTTTTGCCTAATCCCCATCGCCCAAGGACGGGGGAGATCGTCTGTTGCCATTGCCGCTTGTCCAACTTGCGCAGGCGCAAGGGGTAGGTCAGGTTGTAGTATAGGCTACGCCGCTTGAATAGGGCCAAGTCGTCGAAAACCATGCCCACGTCTCCCTCTTTGCCCAAGGCGAGGGGCGCACCGTCCAAGGTGATATCGCCCGCATAGTCGTTGATGCCGGCCACGCATTTGAGCAGGGCGGTCTTTCCACTGCCGGTCTCGCCGTATATCACCGATACGCCCTCTTTGCAGCGGAGCGAAACGTCGTGCAACGTCTCTTCGTGCCCGAAAAATTGCAAATGTAGGTGTTCTATCTTCAGTTCCATTTTGCTTTGTTCCATCGTTTTGGCAGTTGGTTGGCGCGCACTTTCGCGCGCGCCCGTTCTTACCTTATATATTATATATCTTTCCCGCCAAAAGTCAAGCATACCCCTCTTGCGCGCGGCATACATTGTACTATGAAATCTTTTTTGCATGATCTGGGCCTTGCATTGCGCGCCACCGGCGTGTTGGTGGCCACCTTGGTGGGCGCAGGGTATGCCACGGGTCGTGAAATCAGCCAATACTTTGGGCGGGCAAGCTACTTTACTTTGCTGTTCGCGGCGGTGCTTATCGCCTTGTTTAGTATGGCATTTCTCTACGTCGGCGCTCGTGTGCCATTGGGGCAGGGGCGAATCATGCGAGCCTATCGCTTGATCTTGTCCATTATGTCCGTGGTCAGTTGCGGCGTGATGATCGCGGCGGGCAAAGCGCTGTTGGGCGGCGTTTGGACGGCTATCATCGTGGCGGTGGCGGGCGTGTCGCTGTGCTTTAGCGACAAGGTGTTTCACGTCGCCAATACGTTGGCGGTGCCGGCGCTGTTGCTGATGGTGGCTGTGGTGTCCTTGCGCGCACCCGAGGCTGCCGCCGGGCAAGCGTTTTTGCCCCTTGCCGCCGCCAACTATGCGGGCATGAATTTGCTGTTCGAGGGCGAATTGCTGCGCCGAGAGGGCAGCGGTATGTCCCCGCGCGCCATCGGTATGGCGGGCATAGGCATCGCTGTTTGCATGGGAGCGTTGCTGGTGGCTATGCATCGCGTGGTGGGTGCTTCGGGCGCGGAACTACCCTTTGCCGAAGTAGCGGAGGCGTTGGGGCTCAAGTATTTGGCAACAGGCGTCATTTTGATATCCATATTGTCCTCTATTGCGGGCGGAATGCGGGTCACCCTTTTGGTTTGGCGGCGGCGTATGCCCCAAGAAGTGGCGGCTATGCTTGCCTTGCTTGCGGCACTATTGGTGGCGGTGGTGCCCTTCGCCGACTTGGTGCGCTACGTCTATCCCGTGTTGGGCTGGGCGGGGGTGCTGGTGGTGGCCGTCTATACCGCTATAGCGTCGCAGCACGGTGTGCGGCATTTGTTCACAAGGGTAAATTGGCACAAATGCAAACCGAAATCGGCTGTTTTGAGGGTAAAAGCAACGAAAAAAGGGTAGAATTCTGCCGAAATTCCCTATTGACAGCGTGCAACGAATAGGATATAATATAGACAGCGAAATGCGAACTTTTGGAGGTTAACTATGAAATTAAGAAAAATCTGCAAAAATAAATTGGCGTTCACTTTGGTAGAGCTCGTAGTCGTCATCGCCATCATGGCCATCTTGGCCGGTGCGGTAGCCGGCGCTGTGGTCGGTGTGCGTGCCTCCGCCAACAAGAGCGAAGTTACGGATACGGGTGCCAAGTTGGCTGACCAACTTCAGTTGATGGTAGCCAATGGCGACATCAGCAATTCGATGACCCAAGATAATTTGAAGAAAGCGTTGGAAGCCCAACTTCCCGGCGTTGAGTACGTTACCAAAGCGACCACTGCCCAAGATGGCAAGAAATATATCCAAATTCCCACCAAACCCGCGGCCGGTTGGCTCAAAGCGTCCTCTACTTTCATCGTCTACACTTCCAAATATACGATGAACGTTACTTTGGATGGTACCACCGGTGCCGTAACCAAGGGAGACGCCACTTCGGTGTAATCGAACTGACAGACAAAAGATAGCGCTTCGGCGCTATCTTTTTTTATGCAAAATCCCGCCGAAAGGCGGGATTTTGATATGTATCGTGCATCCTATTTGGCTATCAGAGATAGCAACTCGCGCATCTTTTGGCGTTGATCCTCACTTAGCATCGGCGCCATTTGGTCGTAAAACGAACGCAACGTGTCCGTCGTCAGCGTGCCGTTTGCTCTTGCTTTGGCGGCCTCTTGTTGCAGTAGTGCGGTCAAGTCGCTTTCGCTCATGTGCGATAGAGCCTCGACGTCCGCCGTCACTTCGTCGTTTCGTTCAGTTTGCGCTTGCCGTTGTTCTCGAAAACTCTTCATATCCCCTCCTAAAAGTGATTGTATTGTATGCCGTCGTCTTTGGGTCCGTCGGTGGGCGGCGGCGCTTGCTCCTGCGACGTATTTTGGTTGGCGCCCATAGCTTTGACAAGTGCTGCCATCGCCGCGTACTTGGGGTCGTACTGCGCCATAAGCGTGAGCATAGCCGATGGCGTCGCGCCCTCCGAGCGTATGACTTGCATCGTCTTTATAAGGCGCAGCGTTTTGTCCATTTGGGCGGTGTCTTGTCCCGCCAATTTGAGTGCCGCCGACAAGGCTTCGGGATTCATTTCCATATCCTACTATACGCACGAACGCGGAGAAATGTGCACACCATATCGTTTCGTGCTTTGGCTTGGAGGGCAGTGTTTTGTACTTTGTGTTTCACGGCGCTTGACAGACTGCTATCAAGTGCGCTACAATAGATTTGCATTAGGGGTGACGGTAGTCTGAGATTATACCCTTCGAACTTGTGGAGTTAATACTCGCGTAAGGAATATGCAATGGACTGCCTCTTTTGCGGCAGTTTTTTTGTTGTCCCTTGCCAAAGGAGATTTTTATGGATTTTGCACAGAGTTGGAGCAACCTCAAATGGGTTTGCATTTGGTTCGCCATCGTGTATGGCGCGCTTTCCCTTGCGTTGGCGGTCGGCGTGGCTATCCGTTGCCGCAGCCGGTTCGCGACCTTCATCAAGGCGTGGTTCGGCGTGTTAGCGGCGCTTGCTGCCGTGGTGGGCGTGTACGCTTTGGTGCTGACGTGTCGTCAAATGGTGGCTGAGGGCGAGTTTGTGCCGCAGCTTTTCTATCCCATCGGCGCCACCATGTTGTGGGCGGTGGTCAGCGCGCTTATTTTGATCGCATTGCGCTTTTTGGCGCCGACCAAGGTGCGCCCCGTGGGGCTTGCGTGCTCCGTCGTGTTCGGAGTAGGGCTCATCGCCACCATCGTGGTGATAGGCAAGTATTACGTGGACGTCGTTCGCGACAGCGGCTATTACGAAAACGTCAGCACCATCGCTTTGGTCGTAGGCGCCGTGTTGCTCGCGTTGGGGTTGGCGGCAGTCGCCATCTTTTGCGGGCGCAAAACCGACAAGACCGAGCAAACGCGTTCGATCGTGTTTGCGGGCGTTTCGGTTGCGTTGTCGTTTGCACTGTCCTACGTTACCTTTTTTAAGATGCCGCAGGGCGGCAGCATTACGTTGGCCAGTATGTTGCCTCTCCTTATCTATAGCTACCGCTATGGCACTCGTCGCGGTATATTGGCGGGCTTGGTGTACGGCTTGTTGCAGGCTGTGCAAGACCCGTGGATCATTCACCCGGCACAGTTTTTGCTCGACTATCCGTTGGCGTTTGCCATGTTGGGGCTTGCGGGCTTTGTGCGCGAACTTCGGGGCAAAGGCGGCATTCTCGGCCTTATCCTCGGGGGCGTTTGTGCCATTCTCATGCGTTACGTTTCGCACGTCATATCGGGTATTTTTGCCTTTTCTTCCTATGCGATGCCCGGCTACGGTGCGGTGGCGTGGGGCTTCCTCTACAACACCTTCGCACTGGTGGACGGCGCCATATCGCTGGCATTGGGCGCCATTCTTTACGTCAACAAAGCGGTGCGTCGCTTGGTGTATGGAGAGCAGTCGGTTCCATTGGCTTTGCACCACAGCCACGTTTTGCCTGCGGAGCAATCGACCGACGCCGACGCCTCCTCTTCTATCGACGACGCTACGTCGAATGTGGATAGATAACAACCGACTTGTATTTTGTTGACGAGCCACGGCGGCTTGTGCTAAAATGGCTTATATCTCAAAAGGAGTATTTGTATGAGTGCTGTTTTTTTTGATACCGATTGCGAGTTGTGGTACACCCAAGCCGACGAGTTGGGCGTCAACGTCATTGGTATGCCCTATTCTATAGATGAGGTGGAGAAGTTTTACGACTTCGGTCGCAATACCGATTTCAAGGCCTTTTATGATCGGATGCGCGCCGGCAGTATGCCCGTAACGTCAGCCCTCAATCCCCAACAATACGTGGAGATTTTCGAGCCCTTCTTTGCCAAAGGGGAGGAGATTTTCTATATCAGTTTCAGTCATAGATTGTCGGGCACCTTCGAGCATCTCGAAACCGCGTTGGCCGATCTCAACGCCCGCTATCCCGGCGTCAAATTTACCCGCTTCGACACCCTCAGTATCTCGGTGGGCGCCGGCTACCAGGTCTACTATGGCGTCAAATATTTGCAAGCAGGGCACACCGTAGAAGAGACCGTGCGGTTCCTCGAAGATTTCACCAAACACGTTTGTACCGAGTTTATGGTGGATGATCTGCACCACTTGCATCGTGGCGGCAGACTGTCTGCTGCCAGCGCTGTGTTGGGCACCATTATGGGTATCAAGCCCTTGCTCCATGTTACCGACGAGGGCACGTTAGAGGTGTTCGCCAAGGCCAAAGGTGAAAAAAAGGCCATTTCCACTTTGTTGGA
Organism: uncultured Clostridia bacterium; assembly: GCA_946648015.1. GTDB lineage: Bacteria > Bacillota > Clostridia > Christensenellales > CAG-1252 > RUG14300. Next base: position 327 of record CAMPCZ010000051.1, on the reverse strand, counting down.
AACCATGGTCGAAAAGGGCGACGATTTTGCCCACTATCCCGTGTCGATCGTGGACGCCGACAATCCCGAGCTTGCCGAAAAACTCAAAGCCAAGATCAAAGAGACCTTCCCCGAGGTCGAAATATGGCACTACGCCGTCGGCCCCGTCATCGGCACCCATTGCGGGCCGGGCACTGTCGGTTTGATTTTCCACTCCAAGTGCCGCTAAACGGTGAAATATTTTCAAAATGCCTCCTCGACAGGGAGGTATTTTTAATTTATGACTAAATTTTCATTAAAAAAATACTAAGAAAATGGCTCAATTCTTGTATGTACGCGCGCGTTGTG
>CAMPCZ010000050.1 GCA_946648015.1 uncultured Clostridia bacterium | reverse complement strand
CAAAGTGGACGACTTCAACAAGAAAGAATAGGAGGGCGAATAGATGAGCGAACAAATGGAAATGAGCGAAGTAACCAAAATATTCGACAAACCTCTGGAAACCATAATGCACGAGAGTATGATGCCTTTTGCCGAGTACGTCATTCTCGACCGCGCATTGCCGCGCGTGGAGGACGGCCTCAAACCCGTGCAAAGGCGCATATTGTACAGCATGAACGAGTTGGGCATTACGCCCGACAAACCCTACAAAAAGTGTGCGCGTATCGTCGGTGAATGCTTGGGTAAATACCACCCCCACGGCGACACGTCGGTGTACGACGCCTTGGTGCGTTTGGCGCAAGATTTCAATATGAGCGGCGTGCTTGTGGAAGGGCAGGGCAACTTCGGCTCGGTCGATGGCGACGGCGCGGCGGCTATGCGTTATACCGAGGCGAGATTGTCGCCTTTGGCACTGGAATTGTTGCGCGATCTGGACAAGGACACCGTGCAATGGGCCAACAACTTTGACGACACGCTCAAAGAGCCCGAGATGTTGCCGGGGCGTTTTCCCAACCTGCTGGTCAACGGCGCCAACGGCATTGCCGTAGGCTTGGCCACCAATATTCCCACGCACAACTTGGGCGAAGTGATAGACGGCACGGTGTACTATATCGGTTGCCTTACCTCGCGCCGCAAGCCTGACCTTGCAGAGATGATGAAGTATATCAAGGCGCCCGACTTTCCTACGGGCGGCGAATTGATAGCCGATAATTTGGAGGAGATATATCGCACCGGCCGAGGCAAAATTTTGATCCGCGCCGTGTTCCACGTAGAAAAAGAGGGCGACCGCAAAAATATCGTCTTTACCGAGTTGCCGTACCAAGTGAACAAACAGACGTTGTTGCGCAAAATATCGGACAACCGCGACCTCAAAAAGCCGGGCTACGAATGGATAGCGGATATTTTGGACGAGAGCGACCGCGAAGGCACGCGCGCTGTTATCAAACTGAAGCGCGACGCCGACGTCAAACAAATGGTGGCGCTGCTGTTCAAGCAAACCGATCTGTGCAAGTCCTTCGGCGTGAACATGGTGGCCATTGCGGGTGGCAAACCCAAGCAGTTAGGCTTGATGGAGATCATCGGCTACTACGTTGATTATCAAAAGAAGGTGATCAAAAAGCGTACCGCTTTCGACTTGGCCAAAGCCAAGGAAGAGGAGGAGATATACAAGGGGCTCTTGGTTGCCATCAACAACATAGACGAAGTGGTGCGCATCATCAAAAAGGCGGCTTCGGCCACCGAGGCAAAGGCCACTTTGCGGGCGCGCTTTGCTTTGACCGAACGGCAGGCTACCGCCATATTGGATATGCGTTTGCGCCGCTTGTGCGCACTGGAAGTGAAGGAGATAATGGACAAATTGGCCGAATTGGCCAAGTTGATAGCTTATCTCAGCGATATTTTGGCCAGTGAAAAACGACAGCTGGAAGTGGTGGCGGACGAGCTCAACGGCATCAAGCGCAAATACAAAATTGCCCGCCGCACGCGCATTGTCAATAGTGCCGACATCGTCATACAAGAAAACGTAGACCCCGAAAAGATCGTGTTGAACGGTCAGGTGATATTGCATCAAAACGGCACCATGAAGTTCATAACCAATCGCTCCTACTCCACTTGCAGCAAAGAGTTGACGTCGCAAGACGGCGTGGTGCGGCAAATCGTGCCTTGCACCAACGATATGATGCTGTTTGCCTTTACGGATAAGGGTAACTTTGGGCGTTTGCTGGTGCGCGACCTCAAAGAGCGCAAACTCAAAGAGAAGGGATTTGCCATACAAAAACTGTTTGGCAAAGCGCAACCCGACGAGATGGTGGTATCCGTCATCGTAGCGAAAGAGGAAGACGTGCCCAAGACCAATATCGTGGCATTTACCAGCGACGGTATGGTGCGCGTAACGTCGCTAAGCGAATACATGACGCGCGACGACTACGGCGCGGCCATCAAACTGAAAGACGAAACGGTATCGGTGCTGTCGTGCGAGGTGTACGACGACAACGTAGACGTAGTGTTGGCCACCCAAAAAGGCTACGTCATTCGCACGGCCGCCTCGGGCTTTATGGTAAAGGGTAGGCTGACGATGGGCGCAGGCGCCATCAAGTTGGACGAGGACGACCGTGTGATAAGCGGATCGTTGATGAGCGAGGGCAACACCGCCGTGTGCGTATCCAAAAACGGCAAGGCCAAAGTGATATTTATCACCGAGGTGCCTCGCACGGACAAGATGCGCAAGGGTACCGCCGTCATGGGCGACCTGTTGACCTTCGATCGCATAGACAAAGCCGACAGTGTGTGCGCCTACATAGGCGAAGAGGATTTCGTTCCCGTGAAGATGACGGATATTATGTTGGCCGACATCTACGACCGCGGCTATAACTTGGTCAACCGCATTGGCGTGAAGATCGATGGCGCCAAAGTGCATCGCATTCCCAACGACTGATAAACGCTATTATACGCAAAAAGGCACCGATACGGTGCCTTTTTGCATGATATACCCAGCGCCTATTCGATGCCCAACTTTTGCATCAATCGTTCCAAACTGAGGGCAGATAGGTAGTCCTCTACTTGGGCGAATTTGTCGTGAAGCAGCGTAAAATAGTAGTAGGCGTTGTCGGCGTCTATGCGCAGCACCCATTCGGCGTATTCCTTGCGAGGACGAGAGGCGAATTGGCGCAACTGTTCGGCATTTTGGCGTATGCGCGTTTTGAGATCATCCAGCCGTGCTTCTATGTCGTCGAAAAGAGGCTTATATTCGGGAAAGTAACTCAAAAACTCGCCTTGCTCGTTGTCCCTGATGATGGTCAGCGCGTTTTTTGCCGTGATGGCTTCGTTGCCCAACAATCGGTGCATTTGCAGATAGATGGGGTTTTTGACCTTGACGCGGTGCCAAGCGGCATCCACCACCACAAAACCCTCCGCGTCGGCGGGCAGATCGTGGGCGGCCTTGACGCAATCGGAAAGTGTGCCTATGGGGTATTGGCGAGGTTTGTCAACACCTATATCTACCTCTAACTCTTGTCCTGTGCGGTTGTTGCGGGTGCCGATGTGTGTGATGTGCGTGGTGGGGTAGGCAATGACCACCTTGTTGTAGGGGGAGGTCAACTCGAACATATAGGTGCAGTCGGTGTCGAGACGGGCATAGTCGAGGTCGCGGTAGTTCTCGGCCGCCTCAAATAACTCGCCAAAGTTGGAATAGGGCGTGTCGGTGTGATCCAAATGGTCGGGCAAACGCGTTTTGTACGCGTCTATGTTGCCGTTGGTGGACAAGTGCCAGCGCCCCTCGTAGTGCCACAGTTTGAGTATGCTGCCGTCTATCTTTTGTTGCACGCGCGCGGTGGCCCAATCGATAGGGTCGGCGTATGCCTCCGCGTAGTTGAAAAATTTGTAAAAAGGCAGACACACCACCTCGCACCGCGGCCCGAGTATCAGTCCGCGACATTCTTTGACGATAGGCTCGGCAAAGTCCGAAAACACTTGGTCGTATTTGAGCAAGGTGAAACCGTCCTCTTCTTTGATCATCAGACGGTAGGGCTCCGCGCGGAGCAGCGTTTTCCAATCGGGGTGCGCTTCGATAAAGCGCAGAAGTTGCAAATCTAATCGTTCCATATCTATAGATATAGCGCGTATTGGGCGAAATGTCAATACCCTCTCATAGCCAAAGTTGGCATTGACAGAGTAGCAATGCCCGCCTATAATAGGAATATGACGATAAGACGAAGGGGGTAGTGGCAATGAACGTTATGTTTGACAAGACCAATCTGAAAAAATATCAACTGCAAGACGGCGGGGAGTTCCAATCGTGGGAGTTGAAAGATTTGCCCTTGCCCAACAGCGAATATTGGGTGTTGACCATAGACGAAGTGGCGGACGGGCTGGCATTGACGAGCGTGTATAGCCCCGACGTCGAGGTTCTGAAGGCAGGATACAAACGGTATGCCATTCTCAAAACCGACAAAGACGTGCGACTGACGTTTGACTTTGCAAAAGGATATGCCCTGGACGTGGTGTACCACAATCTCCACTCCGTTCTTTACCCCAAACGCAAGTATCTACCCGAGGGCGCAAACGTGTCGGAATATCTGCACGACGACTGGATCGATATGTGCATAGAAAAAATAGATGTGCTGGACGGCTCCACCGGGGCGGAATGCACGGACGTAGAGGTGCAAATAAGCGCGGTGGGCGGCATGGTGGGCGGCTTGTACGACAGAGACGTGCGGTTTCGTATGCCTGCGCACGACGTGCGCATAGAGGTGACCTACGTGCCCAATCCCAACAAAGGCAAGGTCAACGTGGATTTGGAGGCAATACGCGGCTTGTTGGCACGCAAGAGGGGGTTGATGCCCTTCAACGCAATCATTACCGACGCGGTGTATTCGGACGACTATGATTTCGGCTCGCGCGATGAAAACATTTATGCCTTGACGGACAGATATACCTACCGCATTGGTCAAAGATTGCGCTTGCGCGTGTATACCCATACCGAGGCGGATCTTCATTTGATGATGGGGGATAAGGAATATTTGCCCACCAAGGTGCGCAAGTCCTATATGAGGCAAGAGAAAGCGGAGGGATACGTGTACGAGTACGACTTTTCTAAGGTTGTCTTTGAAGCGGCAGATACCACTATGCGCGTAGAAAAGAGATAGACAATGATCGTTATTTGACGGCGCAGCCGAGAGGTTGCGCTTTTTTTTCGTTTTATTTTCAAAAATTCGACAGGATAAAACAAAAAAACAAGCCCAAAACAACGCAGAGTGGTATCATTGAGAAATTACAACAAAAAATTGTAAAAAAATGGAATTACATCTTGACAAAATACAACCTGCCGTTGTATAATGACGTTGTGAGATTTGGAAAAATCCGAGCAAAAAATCAAAAAATTATGGATTGGGAGCGTATCGAGGCGCATAGTTTTGGTATGCCCAAAGGAGGAAGTTATGGACTATTTGACTATGGAGGAAAACGTGTGTCCCGTTTGCGGCAAACTATTCTATACGGTAACGGGGCGAGAATGGGGCTGGCGATATAAAGGGAGCAACTACTGCTCGTACCATTGTATGCGCCACGTGGAGATACGCCATCGTGTGGATATGGGCTGGCAAAAGAATACGTTGGGGCGCGATTTTCACCTGTTGTCCGCGGACGCCAAAGGGGTGGCGGAGCGGCTGATACGCTTGCGGCACCTCAAACGCGCGGCTACCGAGCTGAAAGGAGCCAAAGGGCAAGACCGCGCCCTATCCGCCATAGCCAAACGAGTGGAGCAACTGTCCGCCGAGGCCACCGCAAGGTGGCAGCCGGCCTTCGACGCATTGGACGACCGCTCGCGGCGCATTGCCTACGCCTTGTTCGTGGATGGCGCGGCGGTCAATAGGTTGGCGCAGGATCTGGACATAGACCTCGACTTGTTGGTCACCAAATTGGCGATAGTGTACGAGGCGTTGGCGAGGGCCGGGGTATGACGGACGACGCATTGGGGCGACTATTGGAAGCTAAACTCAAACACGCGCATATCTTGGAATCGCGCATGATCGAGTTGCTGCCCAAAATACGTAAAGGCGACGGCGAAGCGCGCGAGCGGTACGAGTGGTATATGAACGCCGCCAAGTTGATGCCGCTCAAAGACCTATTGGGCTTGGTCAAGCTGCTGTCGCCATCGGAGGAGGTGAACGAAGGATTTGATGGATTTGACGACGGTTGAGGGCTTGACTGCGTGGCGCAAACGCAAGTGGCGGGGCAACATACGCGAAGATGGTGCTCTCGTTGAGGGCATAGCGCGCAGGATATTGGCTTCCGTGTCTATGCGGCGCGAGGTGACAATGCGACCTTATCTTTTGATCGAGGCTGTGATGCAGGTGGTCGACAAGTCGCAACGCGTGGTGCCATTTTTTCTCAACGAGGTGCAACGGCGCTTTTTGGAAGCGTTCGAGCAAAACGGCACCGCTCGCCCATACTACGTGTTAAAGGGCAGACAGCAAGGGTTTACCACGTTGATAACGGCCATGCAACTGTGCTATTGCCTGGCGCGCAAAAACTTTGCCGGGTTTACCTTGGCGGACAACGTGGACAACGTCAACGCCATTTTTGCCGACAAGGCCAAAGCGATGTACGACCGATTGCCTGCGGCGCTCAAACCGCACGCCAAATATAATTCGCGACGCGAGCTGACCTTTGACCGTTTGGGCTCCAGCTGGCGCGTGGGCGCGGCGGGCGACAACTTGGGGCGCTCGCGCACGCTGCATTTCGTACACTACAGCGAGGTGGCGTTTTATCGCTGCAAATTGGAGGCCTTGCAGCGGAGTTTGGGCGAAGCGCTGACGCCCGAAAGCGTGCAGATATACGAGACTACCGCCAACGGGTACAACAACGCCAAAGATCTGTGGGACAGCGGCTCATGCGTCAATCTCTTTTTTGCTTGGTGGCAAACGCCCGAATACGTGGCCGACTCGTTGCCCGAGTCGTGCGACAAGTGGCTGTCGGCTCGGCTGGCATGGCTGGAAAAGCAGGGGGTGGATAGCGCGCACCGATATTGGTACGCCCGCAAATATCGATCCTATCTGGACAAAAGCGGCGTATTGCAAGAGTATCCGTGTACCGCCGACGAAGCCTGGGTAACCTCTACCGACTGCTATTTCGATCGCGACCTGGTGCTCGGTAGGTTGGCCAGCAAGCAGCAGCCGTTGCGAGTGGGGTATTTTGCGTGCGACGTCCGTTATAGCGACCTCGGCGAAACGTTGGACAACGTGCGTTGGGTAGACGACGAGGCGGGGTGCGTGCGTTTGTACGAGATGCCCGCAAAGCGTGTGGCCGCGTATCGTGCGGAATGGGCGCCCTATGCCATTGGCGGGGATACGGCAGGGGAGGGCAGCGACTGGTACGCCGCCGTAGTGGTCAACGCCGCCTCGGGGCATACCGCCGCCACATTGCATTGGCAAAATACCGACGACGACCTATACGCCCGCCAAATCTATTGCTTGGGACTATTCTACAACGAAGCGACGGTGGGGCTGGAAGTCAACTTTAGTTTGGCGCCCACGCGCAGCCTGCAAAAGTGGGGCTACCCGCACCTATATATGCGCGAACGAATGGACAGCCTCAGCGGCAAGTGCTCGCTCCGCGCAGGCTTTTGCACCAATGCCCAAACGCGACCCGTCATTTTGTCCAATTTGAAAGCGCTGTTTCGAGAGGATCCCACCATCGAGGGGGATAGAGATACCTTGCTCGAAATGCTCAGTTTCGTCAAAAACGGCGCGGGACGCCCCGAGGCGGCGGGAGGCAAACACGACGACTTGGTGATGAGTTTGGCCATAGCGCACCACGTTGCCGAATATATGGGGCGCGAGTGGGTGGAAAGTCCTACCGAAGATAGCGATTGGATAAGCCGCCATTTTCATTGCGAATAGGCCAAGACTATTGCAAAGCGGGGGCAAATAGTGCTATAATTTATCTGTCAAGAGGTAGATTATGCAAGCGTTACAAAAAGGATTGGCATTGCTCAAACAAAACAAAACGGCCGAGGCTTACGCCTGCTTTTTGGCTGCCGCCGACCAAGACCCCGATTGCCGCTGTCAGCAAGCGCTGTGCTTGTTGAATGGGCGCGGCGTGGTGCAAGACAGAGCCAAAGGTGTGGCACTATTGTGGCAATCTGCCGACGAGGGGTGCGCCGACGCCTATTTTCATCTGTCCAATTTGCATTATATGGGCATAGGCGTGGACAAAGATAGCGCCAAAGGAATGGAATTGTTGCGCCGAGCGGTGGATATGGGCAGCGCTATGGCACGCTTGCGCTATGGCAATATGGTGCTGGAAGGCCAGGCGGAAGGCACGATGGAGGAGGGCGCCGGCTACGTGGCCCTTGCCGCCGACCAAGGTATGCCCGAGGCCATCAATATGTTGGGCGTGCTGTACGTGACGGGGCGTGGCGTGGCCAAAGACGGCGTGCGAGCGCGCAATTTGTTTGAAAAAGCGCACGACCTGGGTTTGGCCGAAGCCACTTTCAATTTGAGCATGACCTATTTCGACGGCGCGGCGGGCGAGCGAAACCTTGCCAAAAGCACCGAGTTGCTGCGCCAAGCGGCCGAACGCGGGTACGGCAAAGCGTACCAACTGCTGGGCACGCGTTATTTGCGCGGCATAGGCGTGGCGCCCAATAGCAAGATCGGGCGAGAATGGATATACAAAAGCGCCGTGGCGGGAGACGCCGAGGGCGAAAATACATACGGCAACCTATTGCTTGCGGGCGTAGGGGGCGTGCGGGACGCGGCGAGCGCAAGATTGTGGTTTGAAAAGGCCGCCGGCAAGTCCCACCCCGGCGCTCTCAACAATTTGGGCGTATGTATGTTGGACGGGCAGGGCGGCCCCAAGGACGAAAGGCGAGCGGTAGAACTCTTTGAGATGGCGCGCGACAAAGGCAATGCGGACGGCAGCTTCAATTTGGGTCTGTGCAAAGCCGTGGGGCGCGGCACCGCAAAGGACGAAAGCGAAGCCTATCGTTTGTTTGCGGAGGCGGCGGCAAGAGGCCACGTGTCGGCACCCGCCTACCAAGGGTTCGCGCTGGTGCGAGGCGTAGGCGTAGAGGCCAATGCCCAAGAGGGGGTGCGCATATTGCAGGCGGCCGCAGGTCGCGGCGAACGCACCGCCGTGTACCACTATGCGCTATGTTTGCTCAACGGCTGGGGCACTGCCAAAAACGACAAGGAGGGTATGACCATGTTGGCCAAAGCCGCGGCTATGGGATATGAACCGGCCAAGCGCGAACTGAACAAGCGCCAAAGTGTGCGGGGCGAGGCATTGGACACCGAAACCGTAGCGGGCGATATGTTGCGAGAAGACGGCAACTATGCCGAGGCCATAGCGGCCTATCGACGCGCCGCGCAAAACGGCGACGCCGAGGCCATGGTGCGGCTGGGGGACTGCTACCTTGCGGGCAAGGGCGTGGATAAAGATAGCGCCACGGCTTGCGTGTGGTATGAGCGCGCCCAAAGCAAGGGTAGCATTGCCGCCGACTACAACTTGGCCTGCCTGCTGTGGACGGGCGAGGGTACACCGCAAAATCAAAATAGGGCGGTGGGCTTGTGGCAACAATGCGCTTTGCTCGGCCACGTCGACGCCCAATACCGCTTGGCGTTGGCCATGCTGCAGGGACGAAAGGACGAAAAGCCCGACCCCAAAGAGTGCGTGCGCTGGGCGACCAAAGCCGCCCAAACGGGGCATAGAGAGGCCGCTCTGTTGCTCGCCGATTGCTACGCAAAGGGCATAGGCGTAGAGCCCAACCAAATCAAGTCCGACTATTGGCGCAAGATGGCCGACAGTTGACAACAAAACAAAATACAGCGAAAGGAACTGCCCGATGGGCAGTTTTCTTTTTGCCAAAAGGAGTGTGTATGACCGAAGAATTGCAAGCAAACGGCGCCGAGCGAGTGCCCGATTCGCCGCAAATACCGGCGGAAGATGCCGCCGAAAACAGCCTGACGGCGCAAGCGCAAAAGGAAGCAGTGCCCGATGGGGACGAAGGGGAATGGTATGCCCAAGATAGCCGCCGTTTTGCCGAGACCTACCCCGACTTGGATCGAGAGGCGTTGTTTGCGGACGGCGCCTTTTTGGATTATGCCGAGGGCAAGGTGGGCAAACAGCCGCTATCCCAAATCTACGAGGGCTATATGCGTTGGCGTACCAACTTGGCCGCGCCTACGCGAGCGCAAGCCGCAAGGGCAGCCTCTTACGGCAGCCTGCAAGAGCACGCCGCACCGGCGGAGGCCGAGTTTTATACGCTGGAAGAAATGAAGGCGATGTCCAGCGCATATATCGAGCAACATTGGGACAAAGTGCAAAAGTCCCTGTCCAGATTGAAATAACTTGCCAAGCAAGTGAAATAATAGGAGGAATTATATGAGTTATAGCAACTTTATACCGGCAGTATGGGAAGCGGGCATCAACCGCGATCTCGAGCGCAAATGCGTGTTTGTGGAGGATTGCTACCGCAAATACGAGGGCGAAGTGAAGCGTATGGGCGAGTCGGTAACCATTACCGGCATAGGCAAACCCACCATTCGCAGTTTGTCGCGCGAAGAGGCCGAGAGCGAGATAGCCGCGCCCGAAACGGTGGCGAGCACCTCTATCGTGATGCCCATCAACCAAATTGCCTACTACAACTACGAGATAGGCGACGTAGACCGCGCCCAAGCCATGGACGGCGTGGTGGAAGCCTTGCAGGAGGAGACCACCGAGGGCTTGGCCAACGAGGTGGACCGCTACGTGGCCGCGCTGGCATTGGGCGACGACGCCACCGTGCTGGGGCAGACTACCTGCGTGACGGGCGAGGCCGCCGAGGGCGAAAAGAACGTGCTGGACATTTTGGACGAGATGCAGCTGCATCTGATGCAAAACGACGTAGCCGACCAGACCGAGATCGTGGTAACCGTAGACCCCAAATTCTTCACCAAATTCCGCAAAGAATACCGCGTGGCCGACACCGACAACAGTCAAATACTCAAGTCGGGCAAGGTGTACTACTACAACGGTATGAAAATCAAGGTGAGCAACAACGTGGCGCATCGTACCGTTAGCGAAAACGGCCAAGAGGTTACCTATAGCACGGTGATGGCGCGCACCAAACGTGCGATCGCCTTCGTCAAACCCTTGACCCACACCGAGGCCTATCGCCCCGAAAAGAAATTTGTGGACGCCGTAAAAGGTTTCATTTTGTACGACGCCCGCATCGTTCGCCCCAAAGAATTGGTGGTTTACAACGTAAAATATTGAGGAGGTGTCGTATGTTTTCTAACGCAAAAATCATAGATCTTGGCAAAGCCAACCAATGGAAAACCCTGCCCGACGGCGATATGACGCAGGTGGGCGAGGCGGCCACGGGTACCGGCTACGGCATTGGCTGCAAACTGACCGACAGAGATAGCCGCTACGTGATCATGGTGACCAATACCTCGTCTACCACGGCGGCCGAAGTCAAAGTGGCGGCAGGCAACTCGTTTATGAGCACGGGCAAGCAACCCGCCATCTCCCTTGCGGCAGGTGCGACGGCCTTTATTCAGGTGGAGAGCGGTGTGTGCAAATACGTAGAGAACAAGGGCGATATGGCGGGCGAAGCCGGCGACGAAGGCGCGGTAGACAAAGTGTTCGTGTTGTCGGACAAATCCACCGTCAAGGCCTGCGTGTTGCATACGGTGCTGTAGTATGCGGGTAGGCACCATACGCCGTGAGGCGCTACGGCTGATGTTTGCCTCTTTGGGCGATATGCTCGAGACGGCCACGTTGGCCGAGTTGTATCAAAATTCGCAATATGCCGTGTATTTGGCGGGTATGGACGCGGCCATAAACCGTGCGCTATACAGGTTGCAGTCGGTGTTGCCCAAGGGCAGGGTAGAGTTGACTTCTCCCGCCGTCACGGGCAGCGTGGCCACCTTCAATTTGGGCAACATATCCGACTTTGACGGCGTCAGCGAATTGCGAGAGCAAACCGACACGCAATATGCGGCGCACGCCTACCGTTGGGAAGGGGGCACTACCTTGGTAGTGCCTCTGTATCGCCCCGACAGGCGGTACGTATTGTTGTATCGTCGATCCGTCAAGCCTATAGAGCCTATGGCCGACGACGACTACACGTTGCCTATACCCGATGCGCTGGCGGCGCTCATACCCTACTACGTCAAGGCCGAATTGTACGAGGAGGAGGATCCGACGGCGGCACGCGCCGCGCTGGAATACTTCGATACGTCGCTCAGCCGCTATCAGTACGAGGGGGAGAGCGACCAACCGCAATTCGTGTGCAAATACAGTTGGGAGGAATTATGACGGACAAGACCATGAGATGGATAGGCTTCCGCGGTTTGGGGTGCGGCACCCTCGACGGTAGGCACGCCGACGAAGCCACCAACGTATATATTGGCGCCGAGGGGGTGCGCAAGCGCAACGGTTACAGACAAGCGGCCGCTTTTGACGGGCGCGTCAACGCCGTTGTCGCGCTGCGTTTGGGTACCCACAAGGGCGTGCTGGTCTATGCCGGCACGCATTTTTTTTGGAAAGAGGACACCGGGGCGGCGTGGCAGGATATCACCCTTTCGGCCGCCAACCGTTATAGGGTGGACCCCTCGGTGTTGCAAAACAGGCGCATAGGCGTATTTGCACACGACGATCGCGCCTATATCGTGGGGTGCGGCGACTATTTGGTGCTCAAATACGTGGGCGATTCCATCGAACTGCGCCGCGTGGAGGACGAAGAGGATACCTACGTGCCCACCACAATGGCGGGGGTAGGG
>CAMPCZ010000049.1 GCA_946648015.1 uncultured Clostridia bacterium | reverse complement strand
TCTACCGGGCGACGGCGGCCACCTGCGTCGGGCTCGCCCAATTCCATTTGAGTGCACAGCAACCCCCTGACGTTGCCCGCCTCGTCGGCTACGATCTCTTTGGGGTTGGTCAGCATACAAAAGCGCACTCCCTCTTCTTTGGCGTGTTCCACCTCTTCTTTGCGCGCAGGCAACTCTATCTCCGAGCGACGATACACCACCGTAGCCTCCGCACCCAAGCGCACGGCACACCGGGCCGCGTCCATTGCCACGTTGCCGCCGCCGACTATCACCGCCTTGTGCGGATGCGGAATTGGCGTGTGAGAGGTAGGCAAGTACGCTTTCATCAAATTGATGCGCGTCAAAAACTCGTTGGCGGAATACACGCCGTTGTAGTTCTCACCTTTGATGCCCATAAACCGAGGCAATCCCGCGCCGCTACCCACAAATACGCATTGGTAGCCCATATCGAACAAGTCTTGCACGGATAGCGTTTTGCCGATGACCACGTTCGTTTCGATTCGCACGCCCAACGCCACCAAATTGTCTATTTCGCGCTGTACTATGTGTTTGGGCAACCGAAACTCGGGGATACCGTACACCAACACGCCTCCGGCTACGTGCAACGCCTCGTATACCGTAACGGCATAGCCTTTTTTGGCCAAGTCGCCCGCGCAACTCAGGGCACTGGGGCCGCTACCGACCACAGCCACCTTTTTGCCGTTGGGCTTTGTCTGCACCGCCTGCGGTTTGGTATGCTCGTTGTGCCAGTCGGCCACAAAACGCTCCAAATACCCAATGCCGACAGGCAATCCTTTTAGTCCGCGCACGCATTTGGACTCGCATTGTTTTTCTTGCGGGCACACGCGGCCGCACACGGCGGGTAAATTGTTGTTTTGCGTGATGATTTGATAGGCCTTTTCAAACTCGCCCTTTGCCACCTCGGCAATAAAGTCGGGTATACTCACGCGCACGGGACAACCGCCACAACAAGGGCGCGTTTTACAATTGAGACAACGCGAGGCCTCCAGGAGTGCCATATCCGCGCTGTACCCCAACGCCACTTCTTCAAAATTGCCACACCTCGTTTGGGCGGGGGCGGTGGGCATTGCGGTGCGTTCTATCTGCATATTAGCCATATCAGCCCTCCTTTTTGAGCAGATTGCATTGCTCGTCTCGTTCACGTCGCTCAAAGTCGCCAAAGCGGCGATTGCGACTCATCACCTCGTCAAAATCCACCAGCGATGCGTCGAAGTCGGGCCCGTCCACGCAGGCAAACTTCGTTTGGCCGCCCACGCTCAATCGACACCCGCCGCACATACCCGTGCCGTCTATCATGATGGGATTCATGCTCACTACCGTTTTGATGCCGTACCGGGCGGTAAGTTGGCTGACGAATTTCATCATAATAAGGGGTCCTATGGCAATCACTTCGTCGTATTGCTCTCCCGCTTCGATCAAGGCACGCAACGCGTCGGTAACCAACGCTTTTTGACCGTAGCTACCGTCGTCGGTAACGATCACGCACTTGGCCGAAACCGCCTGCATCTCCCCTTCCAAAATGACCAGATCTTTGTTGCGAAAACCTGCTATCACGTGCACTTCGCACCCGTTTTGGTACAGTTGCTTGGCCACGGGGTAGGCTATAGCGCACCCCACGCCGCCGCCCACTACGGCCACTTTGCGCAACCCGTCCAACCGAGTAGGATTGCCCAACGGCCCCACAAAGTCCTGCACATAGTCGCCCTCCCCTTTGGCGTCCAATTGCATAGTGGCGGCGCCCACGATTTGGTATACGATACTCACCGTGCCGCGATCTCTGTCATAATCGTTGATAGTAAGAGGTATGCGCTCGCCATCGGCGGTGGCGCGCAAAATGACGAATTGTCCCGCCCGGGCCTTGGCGGCCACCAATGGCGCCTCTATCTCCATCAAAACTACGGTTGGATTGAGAGGTTTCTTTTTGACTATCCTATTCATAGTATCTCCTTGCGCCCGCGCCTATTGGCGGCACTTGCGTTTGCATTTGTTGTTATTATTATACAACAAAAAAAGGTGTAATCCAAAGGAATTACACCCTTATACACGAATTTTTGGGATTATTATTCGTATTTTGTTGAATAAATATGCGTTAATCGTTCGTTTCGCCGGCGGCCAACGCTTTGTAATCCGATTTGCCCATAGGCGTAAGTGGCATATTGTCTATTACGGCTATCTCGCGCGGCACGCAATACTTGGTAAGTCTGGCGCTCAAATATTGCCGCAGAGGCTCTATGATGGCCTCGCCCTTGGGGGACACCACGAACAATTTGACGGCCGGTTTGCCGTTGCGCCGCACTTCGCACACGGCGGCTGCCGAAACACCCTCGAACAAGGTGGCCAAACGCTCTATTTCTTGGTGATAGACGTTGACGCCCGCTATTATGCTCATACGCTTGATACGCCCCACGAAGTGGAAGTAGCCGTCCGCGTCTTCAAACCCGCAGTCACCGGTGTGTAGCCATAATTTGCCCTCATACTCGCGCAACACACCCTCGGGCGTTCCGTCCAAATAGCCGCTCATAACGGTATCGCCCGCCACGCAAATCTCACCTTTTTGGCCAATGGGCATAGTGGCGTCGTCTTCGCCGGCAATGCGCATTTGCACGCCGAACGAGGGCTTACCGATACAATCGGTGCGATCCTCGTAGAAAGGCGAATTGGCGCAGCACACCGCCACGGTCTCGGTAAGGCCATAGCCTTGGTAGAGTTTGCAAGGACTGCCCGCGTCGCTACAGGCTTTGTCGAAGCGCTCTTTGAGCGCGGTAGGCATCATATCGCCGCCGCAATAGGCATTTTGCAATTTTTTGATCCCTCTGCCCCTAAACTTGCCCGTAGCCAACATCTTTTCAAACATTGTGGGCACACCGGTCAACATCGTAACGGGTTTGCGCTTGATGATGCGCACCGTCTTTTCGGCAGAAAACGCGGGTTGCAACACCGCGCGGAAACCGTAGGGCAACATAGCGTGTAGGCACACACCTACGCCGAATCCATGAAAAATGGGCAGCACCATCAACATACCCGACTTGCCCAGCACGGGCGGCTGGCACAGATGCACTACGGTATGCGACTCGGCATTGAACATACGATTGGTGATGGGTATGGTTTTGGGCACGCCGGTAGTACCGCCGCTGTGCAACAAAATACACACGTCCTCGTTTTTGCCGGGGTGCGCCGCTACGGGGGCAACCGACGTGCGGCTGTCATAGCGCACCAATTTCACCTTGCTGCACCCGTCGAACGCTTTTAGGGCGCGGTTATCCACCTTGTTGATACGCTGAATGATTGCGCGCTCCAAAGCGCTGAAATACTCGCCCGCCGACAACAGCACTACGCAAATATCCGATTTGCCCAATATGTCCATCTGCTTGGGAAACAATTTGTCAAAGTACAACAGCATGCGACTATCGGTGCCGCGCATGGTTTCGAGCACGGCCTCGGGCGGCGTCAGCGGATGCAAAATGCTGGCCGTGGCGCCTATATAACTAATGCCATACATAGCGGTCACCGCCGCAGGCACGTTGGGCAGGCACAGTGTAACAACGTCCCCTGCCTTTACGCCCAATGCGACCAGCGTCGCCGCAAAATGTCTGATGGCGGCGTGCAATCGCCGATAGCTGATGTCTTTATACATAAAGGATAGTGCGGTATACCGCCCCAAATCCTCGCTGCCTCTTCTCAAATACTCATAAATCGAACAGTTATAATCCGTTTCTTGTCCATTCTTAAATGTCGATATCATCGTCCTCGTCCGTATCCGCAATAGTGGGTGCAAACGTCTTTTGCTCCAACACTTCGTCGCTCCTTTCCAGTATAATAGTTTTGCGCTCCTCTTCCTCTTTGGCCTTGGCTTCTTCTTGCTCGCGGCGCAACTCGTCCTCTACTTGTCGCGCTCTCTCCTCGTCGGCCTCTATCATGCGCCGTATGATCTCGTCCTCGTCGGCGCCACTATCCAACCCAAGCCCACGCAATGTATCCGTGAGGGTGCGGTCGGAGGTGCGCATACGCTGCAACCGCGCCTTGTATTGTTGGTACTTCTCCTCTTTTTCACGCAAGGCAATGCGCTCGGCAGGGGTCAGTTCGCGCTCCACGGTACTCTCGTCGAAGGTGTCGATAAAGCTATCCAACTCCTCTTCTTCGTCGGGTTTTTGGGTGGCTTGCGCCGTAGGTGCCGCCACTTGTTTGCCTGCGTCGGCGGCAATACGCTTATTTCGTTTGACGCGGCGCAACACCAGCACCAACACCAGCACCACGGCCACCAATACCACGGCGCCTCCGACCAGCCCGATCATCAGCCAGTTGATCTCGGACTTGGCGCAGATCAAATAGGTCGGCGCCATATAGGGCTGCACAAACTCATAATACCCCCCAACTTGCGAATAGTCAACTATCTTCCACCTATCTCCGTCCAAATAGAGAATTTTGGCGTCGCGCAAGCCCTTGGGCGCCAGCAGGCGGAAAGTGATTTGACCGCTCGCGTTCATCACGTTGGCGATCTCATACGCTACCTCTACGTGATAGCCCGCCAAGACGGCCGAAGCCGCCGAGTTATACCGCGTGGCACTGCCTTTGCTCACCGACAGTTCGCCGCCGTCGAAGCGACCGCTCACGCCGAATTCGGCCAACGTTGTCGCAAGCGCGGTGCTCTTGATGGTCAGTTTTTGGGACGCCGTGCTCACGCGATAATTGGCCAATGCCGGCTCGTCGCCGTACACCAGTTTGATACTATATACGCCCACTTCGGTGGGAACACCTTCGATCGCGTTGCCGCTTTCGTCCTCGTAGCGCAAGGAAAAGCAACGCAACAACTGCTCGTATTCGCTATCCAGCACATAGTTATCGATATTGATATTGATGCGCGGCGTAGTGCCTTCGTACAAAACGAATGTGCCGCCCGTAGCCACAAAAGACACGCGCAAAATCCGCTTTTCGACATACAGTCGGGCGTCGTTTACATACACCACGTCGTAGTTGGCCGAATTCACGACCACTGCCATATCGTACCCCTCGTCTTTGCAGGTAAAAGAGGCGTCTATTTGCGAGGTCTGCGCTCCGCTCGGCGAAGTGAAATGCACGCTGATGGAGGCCAAAAATGCGCTCTTGTCCTCCGCCAAAACGGCGTCGTTCTGCCAGTACACCAAATTGTCGCCTCCGTCGGGGCCGTACTTTGCGGATATCAGGCTAACGCGGTCGCCGTAGGTAACATAGTAGTTCCATACCCACATATTTACGGTACGTTTGGCCACCGTCAACCCGCCTGCCAGCACCAAGTCGCAGGCAAACATATCGTCGCCCTCCAGCACCAAGTGCAAGTCGTACACACCCGCGTCCAGCGTACCGTTGTCTTTTGGCAACACGATTGCGCCCTCTTGCATATACGATATGCGCCACACGGCGCCGTCGGACAGGCTGACGTTTGGCGTTACGGGCTCGGGCGATATCACGTCGCCATAGGTAAACGCGCCATTGCACCTCACGTCCTCTTGCGTGATGGCCACTTTGTTGACCACCCAATAAGCCATAACGGGCGTAGAACCGCAATAGAGCGCGCTGTCCATCGTTACAGAGGCGCGGTAACGCCCGGGGGCGGGCGTTTCGCCGCCGCCCGCGTAGGGTTGCCACGTAGTACCGTCCGCACTATATTCGTACGAAAGCACGTATTGCGCCTCGTTTCCTTCTGCTACCCATTGATTGAAGGCGACGTTGTTGACGTAGTATTTGTCCGACAAGTCGAAAGACTGGCCGTACGCCAACTCTTTGGCATAGTCGTACCAATAGACCGCTATCTCGCCTTTGTTGACCACAAGCGGTATCACCAAAGCCTCCTCGGCCGGGTTGTAATTGGCACCCAAATCGGTGACGGCGTTGAAGGCGACGCGTACCCAGAATGTACCCACGGTATCGGGCACGGTGCGGCCGAATTCGCCCCCTTCCTGCAAGCGGTAACGAATATCGAAGTCGTCGGCAGTGCATTGCGCGGCATTGCCGTTGGCGTCGGTCAAAGTATACGCAGTCCCCAGCGAATTGTACACGATGGTGTCGAATTCGTAGGCTTGCCTATCACGCTTGTAGTTGACCTCGATGTCGCCCGCAGACGCAAACAACACGTCGGCGCGTTCGATGGTAACGGTGTACGTTTCGCCCTCGGCGGGCGTGCGATAATGCAAATAGTTGCGGCTGTCGCCGTCGAAAACGAACCAAACCGCATAGGTTTTGGCCGCCGTCAAAAGGGAATTGGTCGTCTCGGTACTGTCGCCCGCCACTTTGTACTTGCACAATACACCGTAACCCTCGGGCACCGAAACGCCCAAAAGGTCCATAACGTTGTGCTGCGTGCCGTCGTAGGTGATGGTACACTGCGTATTGGCTACCGCGATGGTGGCCGAAGCGCGGCTGACGGTGTACGTACCTATGGCGTCGGAGGGCAAAACGTAGTTGCTGTCTGCGGGCAATACTGCCTTGATACGGTACGTACCATAGGCAATACCCGACAACGACGCGATGTAGTTCGCGTCAAACGCTTTGTCGTACACCTTGGTGCTGACGCCGTTCACGATTTTGGTTTCTTCCACCCAAAAAGTGGGCACTTCGTCGATATTTTGCGACAACACCACCGTGGGGTTGACGGGCATACCGTATTCGCTTTCGACGTTTTGCCAATCCAACACGGTCAACGTGCGGGGCAAAATGCGCACGTAGAAAGTATAATTCACGTTGCCGATCTGACCGGTTACCACATAGTCGGTCACCTCGCCGTCGGCATTTCGCGCCACCGATCGCATCGCCAAGGATGGCTGCCAAACGGTCGTTTCGCCCACGATGGACAACCCGCCTGCGCCTTTCCAGGCAATGGACTCGCCTGTGGCAGTCTGCACGCCCAAGCGCAGATCGATGCCTTCGTGATAGGTAAATGTATATCGATCGTCTGCCGATTTATGATAGTAGTAGGCGTTGTCGATATCGCCCTCGGCACATCGAATGGACCCGTCGTATATCACCAAAGAATAATCGGCCTCGGCTTGCGCTACGGGCAGTGCGCCCAGCACCCCTGCCAACACCAGCGCGGCGACACAAACGGCCAACGCCACAAAACCTATCCTCAAACTCAATCTCATAGCCATCTCCTATTCCTTTTCTTCTACTACCCAATCCACGTCGGCGGGGGTGGGGGTGGTGCCGACCAAACGGCCGACCGATACATTGGCCGATATGCGCACGGTACCCTGCGCACTACCCGCAAAGGTAGCGTTGCCAAAGCCGACAACGCCGCCCAAATAGCGGCCGTCGGCCACAAAATCGACGTCCAACGCAAAGACGCAAGTATCGCGGCAAACACACATACCTTGCTGATACCCTACGGCGCCGCCCGCATACAAAGTGACGGCGCTGCCCGCCAGGCGCAGGGTTACCGCAACGTCCACTATATCCACCGAGCCTTGGCCTATAATGCCGCCCAGGTACAGAGTACCTGCGTTAGCCGTATAGAGCGCGTCTACCGCGCCCGAAACGCTGTTCACCGTCAGTTGCCCGCCAAAAGCACCCGCATAGCAGTTGCCCTCCAGCTGATATTGCGCCCACACGTTCAGTGTGCATTGGCTCAAATTGCCCTTGCCTACCGCGCCGACATAGGCGTTGGTAGCGGTATAGACGAAAGCGCTGTCGCTACGCCCTACGGTGGCGTTTACCGCGCTATCGGTGCTAACGCCCGCCACGGCGCCCATATAGATGCCGCCGGCAAGACTGCCCAACACCACCGAGGTCTCAAACGAGTCGCGCTTGGAATTGGCGACGATTCCGCCCAAAGTGGCGGTAGCGTCCAAGGACGTGTAGCGTACCGCAAACACGCACCCCGTATAAAGGCAGGCCTCACTATTGCCCACCGTACCGAACGAGCCGGTGTAACTTGCGGTAGCGGAGAGCGTTATGTCCTCGAAAGTGGACATAACGGCCTGCCCCGCCAAAACGCCCGCGACAAAGCGCGTATCAAAAGCGACGGAGGCAAATTGCAAGCGAAGACGCCGTATGGTAGCACCGTATAGGCACCCAAACAAGCCGTTGGCGGCACCTGCGGCCACCAGTTTTATATCGGTCAAGGCGTGCCCGTCGCCGTCTATCGAGCCGGCAAAGGCGCTTTGCGCGTCGAACATAGGCGCTATTTCGCCCACTTCGACGTCGGCGATCAAGCGGAAAAAGGCGGTGGGATAGCGTTGCAGCAATGCCAAGTCCTCTACAGTGGCTATTTCGTAGGGTTTATGCTCGGTGCCGCGTTGCTCGTAGTCGGCCACAAAGGTAATGCTGCGACTAAACAAACTGTCGGCAAGATAGGCCCTGCCGCTTACGGCTGCCACGCGCACGTCATAACTGCCGTCGTATGGCAATATCGTTTGCAAATCCACCGAGTTGGTGGCAAACAGGTAGTTTTCGCCATCTATTTGCACGATGTAGTGGTCGACGTCGGCAATGGCATTCCACCCCAGCGTGCTACCTTGCACGCTAAGGCCGGTGGGCACCGGCAAACGCGCCCGTTCCACGTACATCTCGGCGCTATAGGGCGAATCCAACACGTAGTCGGTATGGCTCAGAGCGCGCACTTTGACGACGTGCGCGGTCGTCATATCCAAGGCATAGGTCGCCGCCGCCTGCACCGTTTTGGCTCCGTCTATCACCAACTCGTAGTCCACCCCTTCGACGCCGTCCCACACGATGAAACCGTCTGCGTATCGCAAGCCCGCCGGCACCAACTGCACCGAGTAGGCGTGCCGCTCCGCGTCGGGCAACAAGTCCTCCATATCCAACCGGTCGTCCACGGGGTAGTAACACACGCCCTGCGACCACAAACTATTGCAGTAAGCGCCCTCGCCCACGGCACGGACGTACACGGTAACGATAGTTTCGTACAAAAACGCGGGCAGTTCCCATTGTAGCGCGGCAACGTCGTATCTATATTCACCCTGCGTATCGTCATAGGGCGTATCCACCCATATTTGGTACCCGGACGCCCATTGCACCGCGTCGAAAGAGAGGTTCTTTTCATAAAAATACACGTTTTGAGGGGCGTTCAGCCGAATAGGCAACGGCGAGCCGCCCGCAAACTTCATTTCAATTTGCGCCGAATACTCGGTGGGGCTGAATATATAGCCGTCCCCGTCGCCCGCAACCGACACGCGATAGGCACCGTCGGGCAATACGAGTTGCAGTCGATTGGTCGTTGCGCCGAAAACACCGTATAGGGAGTCGTCGGTTTCCACCTTGATGCGATAGGCCGAGCAATTGGGCAGTTTGTCCCACGCCAACACAACGGCGTTATCCTCCACCACAAAGCCGAGCCCCGTGGGTGCGCCGTCGTTGAGCAAGGGAAAAGCGATCTCGCTACCCGGCGCGCTATTGACATAGTTGACGCCATCGCCCACGGCCACGACGTATAGGCGCGTATGGCGCACGTTGACGTAGGGCGAATAGAAATAGGTAACGATAGTGCCCTGTGTTGTCTTGGCCGTATTGTCATCGGCCGAGATCCGTTGCACCATCGTGCCGTTTTGATACACTTCGTAGGCTACGGCGTTGCTTATAGCCGCCCATTCCACGCGATATTCGGTGGTATTATAGGTAGCCGCGGGTGCGCGCAATGCGGGCGCTTTTATCTTGCCGTTTTGCGCCTCCACTCTATAGATAGCCGAACGCGCGCTATCGCGGTAGGCACCCTCGCCTATGGCCTGCACCTGCACCGTATAAGCCCCCTCGTCGGGCACCGTCAACGCATAGGTAGTCTGCACGCCCACGGTGGCCACCGAATTGCCGTTGAGATAGATACGATATCCTGTGGCATTTACCACATAGGTCCAAGACAACACGCCGCTGCCGTTCACTTCGATAATAGTCGGCACGGTCAGCGCAGTACGCGTATCCACGTAGGGTTTGTAGTTGAGAACGTCGCAAAACAAAGACGTTTGGTACCGCTTGCCATTGGCTACGGCCGCCACGCGAAAAGCAGTCTGCGCACGAGCGGTGTACACATAGGAATTGGTGCTTACCTCGGCTACGGTTTGGCCGTCTATCTCCACCCGATAGCCGTCGGCGTGCGGCACCTCGTCCCAAGACAATATACCGTCGCTATAGGTTAGACCCGTGGGGGTCGCCAAGGGCGTAGGCGAACAAGCCGTCAGCAAAGCCGACAAGCACAATACCACTACGATAGCGACAAAGATAACGTATCTTTTCATAATTCTCCACAACGCGTGCGCGCCTGCCCCGCGCGCAAATTACTGATTATATCATACCACATACGCGCCCCTCGCGCAAGAGGGTTACACAAAAAAAGAGGCGCGTCGCCGACGCACCCCCGCACCGTTACAAAGCATATACTCACAGCGCGCCGAACACTTCGCCCAAAGATTCGTGCAATACCAGACTTGCATAGCCGTCGTATGGGGTGGACGTGCGGTTTATGAGCACCAAGCGGTCGCCGCCGAAATACTGCAACATACCGGCGGCGGGATATACCACGAGCGAGGTGCCGCACACCAGCATAAGGTCTGCTTCCTCTATGGCGGCGATGGCGCCCGACACGACTTCTTCATTCAAATTTTCCTCATACAGCACCACGTCGGGGCGTATCATCCCCCCGCAGGTACACCGAGGCACCCCGGTGGTAGCCAAAATATAGCCCACGTCATAGGGTTTGCGGCACCGCATACAATAATTGACGGCGGTGCTGCCGTGCAGTTTATACAGACGCTTCGTGCCCGCTTTTTCGTGCAGATCGTCTATATTTTGGGTGATGCAAGCCAGCAATTTGCCCTGCCGCTCCCATTTTGCCACGACCCGGTGCGTTACGTTTGGCTCTATGCCTTGCGGCAGCATTTTGTCGCGATAAAACCGATAGAATTCCTCGGGCTGCGAGAGCAAAAAAGAGTGCGAAATGATGGTTTCGGGCGGGTACTTATATTGCTGACGATAGAGCCCGTCTTGCGAGCGAAAATCGGGTATACCGCTCTCGGTAGAAACGCCTGCTCCACCGAAAAAGACTATTTTGCGGGCTTCATCCACCATTTTTTTGAGCGCCTGTAATTTTTTGGTATCCATATTCCACCTCGTTACTTTTTGCCAAACACTACGATTCGAGCGCACAGCAGCAGCCGTCCGCGGGCTCGACCCCACGGCGAACGGTCTTGCCGACCGTCGTTGGCCCAATTATACCACGCCCGATCGGTGTGTGCAAGGGGCGCATAAGCCTAAAACACGCCAAATCCATATTATTTTTGCCAACCACTTGCATTTGCTATGTTTATTCTAGTATAATAAAATTACTTTTTAGCAATGGAGTAATGAATATGAGCGAATTGCAAAAGAATATCATCGCACTAGTCAAACAAGACGGCCGACTTTCCGCCGAGATGATAGCCAAGACTTTGGGCGCAAGCACCGCCGACGTGCAAAAAGAGATAGACGCATTGGTGCAAAAAGGTCAAATGGTAGGCTATTCGGTCGTGATCGACGACCAAAACACGGTGGGCAGCGAAGTGGAGGCTTGGATCGAAGTAAAAGTTACCCCCCAACGCACCCAAGGCTATGATAGTTTGGCAGCGCAGATCGCCGCCTATCCGCAAGTGAAAGACTTGTATCTGATGAGCGGTTCGTACGATTTGGCCGTTACGGTACGTGGCAACAATCTGCACGAGGTCAGCAATTTCGTACACGAAAAATTGGCCGTGATGGACAACGTCATTTCCACCACCACCCACTTTATACTCAAATGTTACAAAGTAGTGGGCGTCAACCTCGTCGGCGGCAAAACCGAAAAACGCCTGCCGTTCAGCGATTGATGAACTACCGCCTCAACGAGACAGCGGTTGCCATCAAACCGTCCGGCATCCGAAAGTATTTCGACGTACTATCGGACTTGCCCAACGCCATTAGTCTTGGCGTGGGAGAGCCCGATTTCGACACGCCCTACAACGTGTCGGCCGCAGGCATTAAGAGCATCAACGAAGGGCGCACGCACTACACGTCCAATGCGGGTTTGCCCGCTTTGCGCACCGCCATATCGCGCTATATGCGCACGCGCTTCGCCCTGACGTATACCGAGGACGAGATCATCGTTACGGTAGGTGCCAGCGAAGGGATAGACCTTGCCATGCGCGCCATTCTCAACCCCGGCGACGAAGTGCTGATACCCGAGCCCAGTTTTGTGGCCTATCAACCCATGGTGCGCCTATCCGCAGGGGTGGCCGTACCCGTGCCCTGTTACGAAAAAGACAAATTCAAGTTGACCGCCCGATCGTTGTCGGCGGCCATCACGC
>CAMPCZ010000048.1 GCA_946648015.1 uncultured Clostridia bacterium | reverse complement strand
ATTCGACGTATATCTGCGCAAGATGCCCCGCCCCGCCATGAAGGCGACCGTGCTATTCAATCGCATATCGTTGCAATGTCTCAATTGCTCGCAAAACAACAATTTGATGAACGACAACAACTTGCACTACGTAGACGACGACCACGTGGCGCACAACGTCAAAATAGCGTACGACGAGGATTCTATATGGTTTGTGGAAAACAACCGTCTCATACAAGAGGAAGAAGCCGTCGAAGAGATGGTGGACACCCTCAAGCGGTACGTGTTTAGCGACCACCTGATGGCGGTATCGTGCAAAGTATGCGTAGACAAACGCGAATGTACCCGCTACGTGTGCAAAAACAAACAACTGCCCGTGTTGTCCTACATAGACGCGGACGACGGTCGGCCGGTGCAAGAGATCAAGTGCGCCGACTGTTTGTACAGCGAGTCGTACGTGTGGTTGGGCGACGCGGCCTATAGCCCCGACTTGCTCTACTTCGACGCAGACAAAAAGCGGCTGGCGTACGGCGAGCACACGTATTGCACACTGTGCGGCCGTCCCATTGGCTCTATGGATGAGTTTTGCTCGCTTTGCGCGGGGCTGATGGCGCCCAAAGACAAAGACAAAGCGGCGCAAAGGCGGCTATATCGCGCCTATAGCGGGTTGTTGCCCATGTCGCGTAGGTTTTTGCGCTTTGGCAAACGTTGCGTCGAGGACCAATCCACCATCGTATTCAAAGTAGGCTCCAAGACCTATCACTTCGACAAACTCGACGGATTTATCAAAGGATTTCGCCCCAACGGGGAGCGCAGGTAGTGTACCATGGAAAGAAACAACAAGTTTTATAACGGCATTCCGCACAACGACAAAGCACCTTCGTTTCGCAAAGAGACCGACCGTCATATCCGCAATCGCAAGCTGTGGTTGCTGCTGGCGGTAGGGCTGTCTATCGTCGCCGACGGGGTGGTGTCCGCCCTGCTTGGCACCGCCACCAAGGGCGACTACTATTGGTTGGCGCCTTTGGGGCTGGCCATCGTGGACTTGGCGCTTTTCGTCGACCTATTCTTCGTCAATCTGCAACAAAAATACGCCGCCGCGCATAGGACGTTGTTCGTTTTGCTCTCCCTTGCGCTGCTGGCGGCCTCGTTGGTGGCGCCCACGTTCGATCCGCAACATACCGTGCTGAGTTTGGTGGCGGCCGTACTTATAGGCGTCGTGCAAACCGTCAAGATCGTGGTGGTACTCATCTTGTCCGTTGTCGGCAAACACCCCACTTTCGACTTTGCCCGCCGCGCTTGGAGCATAGCGCTCACCCTATTGGTAGGCGCGGTGCTCACCACCTACGTGGGGCTCAATTTCGAATATGGCTTTATGGGACAACGCGTGTCCTATTTTGACAAAAAGTGTACCTTGGTGTTTGCGTTGGACGAAAACGACGAATACCGCGTGGTCGATTGCTACGCCGACGGCAACGTGATAGACGTGCCCCAAACCTTCAACGGCAAAAAAGTTACCTCGCTCGACTGCACGGCGCTCCAACACGACTATATTACCCAAATCGATCTGCACGGCGGCGACTTCTACTTTGCCAACGCGCACTTGTCCACCCTATCCGCCGACCGCGAATTGGTCGTCAACGCGCCGCGTGACCAAGTGGACGCTCTGCGCCGAAGCCTTTTTGCGGACGCTTGGACGGTGGCCAGCGTATCCCAAAGCGCGCGCGTTTTGTTCAACGCCGTGCGCCCCGCAGACCTTGGACCAAACGAGACGTATTATAATATCTCGTTCGGCGACGTCTACCCCAAAGACAAACTGCGCTATTTCGCCACCATTATCAAGCGTGCCGACGAACCCTTTGCCTTGGCCGACCTATCGGCGGCGGAAGATACGGACTACCTTGCGCACAACGACTTGCAAAGCCAAGCCGACCTGCAATGGTGCTACCAATACAACGACGGCTACGTGCTGGCGGACGAAAGCGCCCACGACGGCAAAGTGTCGCTGGCGTTTGAACAAGTGTACAAAATGCAACTGGGCGAGGGCAACGACGCCGTTTGGCACATGCCCGCCGAATACGAAACCCTATATTTCGCCTCGTCGCAACTGGCGGAGCGGTTTGCCTCTTTGCCTCGGCGCGACGGATTCGACGTAACATGGCTGGCCGACACGGAGACGGATACCGTAGATTCGGCGCAAGCGCTCGCGCGCTATTTCGCGCGGACGGCGAGTACCGAAGTAACGCTGTCACCCCGATGGGAAGTGTTGCCTCCCACCATTTTGGAAGTATCCAGCGACAAAGACTTCGCCTTGACCTACGGCGAGGACACGGGCTTGACCATAACGGCCGAGGCCGCCTTGCCCGTGTATTACACGCTATCGAAAGACGGCGCCGCGTTGGCTACCTCGGACGTAGGGTCGTTTGACCTTTTGCAAATGCGCCCCGCAGACAGCGGCCTATATACCATCGGCGCCATTTGCAAAGACGCCGACGTGACATCGCTCGTTTCGCCCGAGGTACAATACGCCTTTGCGTTGCAGATATCGCCCCGAAAGGTGCGCCTCGACTGGCTTTTGCCCGATGGCGAATTTGACAATACCGACCGACCCATTGTGTGCGACCTCCACGCCGAGGACGTCATCAACGGCGACGTCGTCGGCCTTGCATTGGACAAATACAGCGTGTTCGACGCAGGCGTCTACACGGTGTCGGCCACGTTGCAAAAAGACGACGCGGCCAACTACTATTTGGAGCAGGAAGACGCCGTGCAGACCTTTAGCGTGCTGCCCAAGACCATAGACGTCGTGTGGACGGACGAGGGCGAGTACGTCTACGACGGCACGCGCCTGTCGCCCATTGCCGAGACCTCGGTATTTGGACAAACGCAGCGGCTGACCGTGATGGGCGCAGGCGTCGACGCGGGCGAATATATCGCCACCGCGTTGGCCATAGACGACAACTACACGATAGGCGAAGGCGAAACCCATCGCTATACGATATTGCCCAAACCCGTGCAAGTGGCAGAATGGAGCGACAGCGCGTATACCTACGACGGCGCGGTGCATTCGCCCGCCGTGCTGTCTTTGACGGGCACGATAGCCGACGATGAGCAAACGGCGCTGGCCGCACTGCGCTATGCGGGCGACACCCAAAGCATTGCGGCGGGCAGCTATGCCATAGAGGTCTCTTTTGCGCAAGGCAGCAACTATCGCTTTGACGAAGCCCCCGTTTGGCCCTACGTCATAGCGCGCAAAACCATAGAGGTAGCCGAGTGGGACGCCATCTCCTTCGTATACAGCGCCCAAGCCCAAAAACCCGCCGTCGTGCGGCTGGAAGGGTGCGTATCGGGAGAAGAAAACGCCACGATGGCCGCCTTGCTATACAGCGACTGGTCCGACCATATCGACCGCAATGCGGAGTACACCGTTGCGGTACGTCTACCCGACGACACCAACTATGCGTTTGCCGCCGAGCAAAGCGTCACATACGCCATTCTACCCAAACCGATAGCGGTCGAGTGGGGCAACGCGGCGCTCGTATACACGGGCACGGCACAGGCTCCCACCCCCACCGTAACGGGGATAAACGGCCAAGTGCCCTACTCGCTTGTCGGCGACCAAATCGACGCAGGCGAGGGATATATCGCCACCATATCGTCGCTGGACGACAACTATACGCTGACCAACATCTCGTGCCAATACGCCATAGCGCCCTACGCGCTTAGCGTCGAATGGGGTGACGTCGACTTTGTATACAACGGCAATATGCAGGCCCCCACCGCGCAAGCAATCGGCCTCGCCGGCGAGGCGATATCCATCGAAGTGGCGGGCGGACACACCGACGCCGGCGCACACTACACGGCCCTTGCCTCGGTGGAAGCCAACGCCAACTATACGGTGGCCAATAGCCAAATCGACTATTCCATTGCCCCTCTCAATGTATCCACCGTTTGGGGCAACGCCGTTTTGGTCTACAACGGACAGCGGCAAGCGCCGTCGGCTACGTTGACGGGCTTGGGTGGCTACCAAGTACCCTACCGTCTTGCGGGCGACCAAACCGACGCCGGTACGGGCTACACGGCCTACGTTGAGGCGGAGGACGCCAACTATTTGGCCGATAACGCCTCGTGCACCTACGACATATTGCCCTTGGGCATCGACGTCGAATGGGGCGATCTGTCCATCCCCTACGACGGCGACGCACACGCGCCCGCTGCCACAGCCGACAGGCTGGACGGCAGCGCGCTGACCATAACGGTAGGCCCAGCCGCCACCGACGTAGGCGAGGAATATGAGGCGGTGGCCGCCATACAAGGCGACGCCAACTACTATATCCGCAACGACAGCACGACCTTTGCCATCGTGCCCCGCCCGATAGAAGCGGTGTGGGGCAACCTGAGTTTCGTATACAACGGCAAAGCGCAGCGCCCCACCGCCACCGCCATCGGAGCCAAAGGCAAACGACTGACCCTTAGCGTCAACGCCTCGGCTACCGACGTGGGACAATACTACGCGCTGGCTATATTGGACGACGACAATTATGACCTGAGCAACACCGTGGCGCAATACAGCATCACGCCCAAGGCGGTAACCGTCTATTGGGGCGACACCACCCTGGTGTACAACGGCACCTTGCAAGTGCCCGCTGCACTTGCCTACGGCGTAGACGGCGGCCACGTGCAACTGCTGACGGAAGGCGAACAAAAGGCTACGGGCAGCGACTATACGGCCACCGTGCGCACCGACAACGCCAACTACACCTTAGACAACGCCTCTACCGCCTTTGCCATCGTGCCCAAGGCGGCTACGCTCCGCTGGTCGCAGTTGACGGACGAAGAGTTGGTGTATTCGGGCACGACCAAGAGCCTGTCTGCCACCGTGGCCAACTTGGCGGAAGGCGACCAATGCACCGTAACCGTGGCTGTAACGGCGGGTATGGACGCCCGCAACGCGGGCGCGTTTAGCTACACCGCCACAGCTCTATCCAACGCCAACTACACGTTGGAGGGAGGCATAGGCACCACCAGCCGACAGTACGTCATATCCCCCAAAGCATTGACGATAACGGTAGGCGACAACACCGTTACCTACGGCGACGAAGCCCAATACGGCGGAATGTCGCACGAAGGGTTGGTGGACGGCGACACCTTGCTATCCATCGGATTGAACGCCACCCTCACCTCGGCATACAGCGCAGGCAGCGACGTGGGCAACTACGAGATTTCGTGCAACTACCTGCCGCCCCAAAACTATGCCGTAAGCGTACAAACGGGCGTTTTGACGGTAGTGGCCAAACCCATCGACGTGATATGGAGCAACCTAGCGTTGACCTACAACGGCCTTAGCCAAATCGCCACAGCCACCCCGACCGACGTGATAGGCACAGACGAAGTTACGCTTGTCGTATCGGGCGCCGAACGCAATGCGGGCACCTATACCGCCACCGTAACGGGCATATCGAGCGCCAACTATGTGCCGGCGGCGGGAGCGCAACTGACGCAAGACTATACCATCGCCCCCCTTGCCATGACGATAGCGGTCGAAGATTGCAGCGTTTGCTACGGCGACGACGCGCCCGACTTTGGCGTGCGCTATCAATCCTTTGCCGCGGGCGACAGCGAACAGACCTTGTCTACATTGCCCATAGCGGTATGCGACTACACGCCCGGCGACGACGTGGGCGAGTACGCCATAACGATCGCAGGCGCGACCGACCCCAACTACACCTTTGCATACCAAGGCGGTACCCTTACCGTCAACGCCAAGGAGCGCACCCTTCCCGTGGTGCAAATAGAGAGTTGGACGTACGGTGAAGACGCCGCCCAACCCCGCGTGCTCGGCGAAGTGGAAGAAGCGGAGCAAACGACCGTGGTTTTCTACTACCGAGCCATCGGCGGCGAATGGACTACCGACGTCCCCACCGAAGCGGGCGAATACGAAGTGAAAGCGGTGCTTGGCGCCACCGGCCATTACCTTGGTGCCGAGTCCGAAGCCGTTGCCTTTGCCATAGAAGAAGCCTAAGAGGAGGTGCCCATGAAGAAGAACGCCAATCCATTATCCTTTACCTGCCGCAAATGCGGCAAAGAGATAGAGCCGTTGTTGCGATACGACGGCACGATGTGGTGCCCCAAGTGCCACCACGACCTATTCGAGGGTATGCAAGTAACCACCGAGGACGCCGAGGGCCACTTCGCATTGTCGCAAGAATATTTTGCTCGCTATCTGATGCAAGACAGTTCGCCAATGGCCCGGCAGTACATAGATAATGCTATTGCATTTTGTCGAAAATCCGCTTATAATGGAAATGCGTACGCCTTGCTCAATTTGGGGTACTACTACAGTTGCGGTTACGTTGCGTCGGTACAACCCGAAGCAGGGCGAGCGTTTGCCAAAACTTGCTACGAACGCGCCGAATCGGCGGGCGACAAAGGCATTCAGGAGATGGCAGCCGCCAAACTCAAAGACGACGTGCGCTCGGCCGATATGCCCGTGGGCGTAGCCTATATCAACGCCTTGTGCGCACGGGTGCGCGCCACGACGGACAGCGATAGCCGCGTACCTCGCTTGGGCATATTCTACGTGGGGCGCGACGGCAAGGATAAGGATTTGGAAAGGGCGCTGAAAGACTTAGCCAAAGCCTTGGGCGGCAACGACACGCTGTTTTATCTTACGCAGGACGGCGACAAATACGGCGAGATGGCCGTATACCACAAAGCCTCTGCCTTGGATATAAACGACAGCAACCGCGACCGCGTGCGCAGCCGCTACTGGGGCTATCGCAACCGCAACTACCAAGGGGTGAACAAAGCCTACCGTCGCATAGTGCGGCGCGAGATAGAAAACAGAAGCGAGGTGCAACAGTGCCTCGACAACGTGCGCATAACCTTGGGAGAGCACCACGAGCGCGCGATGGATTTCTTCGACGACGACGTGGTCATCAGCGCGTACAATTATCGCACCGAGCGGCGCGACGCCAACATCAACAGCGCATTGGACGTGCTGTACAAGCAGTTCAAAGAATACAAGGAGGAGAACAACCATGGCGATTGACAGAGCCTTTTTGACGAGGGCCGCCGAGTACATAGCAAACCAAAGGGGCAAATTGGGCCCCCACACGCGCGACCTGCTCGACGACGGCTTGGCAATGAGGTATTATAGCGACGCCAACGAAATAGTAGCCGCCCGCTGCCGCGATGAGTTGGAGAGTATGATGGCAAACGGCGTGCGCACGGCGCAGGAGCGCAAAGAATTCGTATGTATATTGGAATATATGTCTCAGCTGAAGGACGCACCCGCCGGTAGCGTCGAATATACGGGACGAAACCAACAAATCAAATTATACATCTGCAAAGGGAAAGGAGGGCCTATGAGCAAAACGAACACTTGGTTTGACGACAGCATCGAAAGCGTCAAAAAATTCGTACAAGACAACATCGACGTGTTGCGCGTATTTCGAGCCGACGCGCAAGCGAACGGCGACAACGACGTGGTGGACAACATCGATCGCACCATAGAAGAATACCAAAAAGTGCTGGAACGCGTAGACGAATTGCGCCACACCTTGGCCGAAAGGCAACCCGAAGTGGCCCAATCCCTGCAAGATCTGCGCCGCTACGTGTTGGGCAACCGTCCTTTCATAAAGGGCGGCGAATACGCGGCCAACTTGAACATGAACAACAGCGAAAGTTGCTTCGTCAAGATGAACGCCGCTTTGGACGAGGCCTTTGAGGTGTACCAAACGCCTGCCGCACGCAGAGCCGGCAAGCCCGCCACCTACAGCGACGACGAGGTGGAGTATAGGCGCGACGGCGACTTCGTCGGTATATTGACGTTGGCAAGCAAACGCCAAACCTACGCCGAGATCTATCGCAACATCGAAAACAGGCTGCATATGCAAGACGACCAACACCTCCAAGCGCGTCTGACCGAGCTAAACGCACAGTTGGACCATGCCAAAAGAGAGAGCGACAAATACGCCGATCTGTACGAGAACGGCGGCATGCCCGAAGAGGACGCCTTGGCTATGGTGGACACGTGGGAAGATACGATAGAAATGTTGCAAGAGCAAATCAGCGACATCAACTATAGAATAACGGACAACATCAGCAGCAACGCCACCAACGGTATCATTTGGCAAACCGTATGCAACGAAATCGACCCCTTCGTCAAAGAGAGCGGCCCGATGGAGTTTT
This sequence comes from uncultured Clostridia bacterium, assembly GCA_946648015.1. Classification (GTDB taxonomy): domain Bacteria; phylum Bacillota; class Clostridia; order Christensenellales; family CAG-1252; genus RUG14300. Next base: position 4,247 of record CAMPCZ010000048.1, on the reverse strand, counting down.
TGTGCTTTGCGGACGACATCATAGCCGCATTGCGCAACGTTTATGCCTTTTTGACAGGCAACGTTGAGGCCGGCCAAAACTACGTGCAATTAAACGACGCCAACGCTTGCGTCAACCAATTGCGTGCGGTCAGAATGCAGGCTACTCAGCGCCGAAACGATATGCGCTACCGTATGCGCCAAGAGCAACGCGAAGCACGCGAACAAATGCGCTCCCTTCGCTCGGGTTCGACGCAACGGCAAACGGCAGTGTCCGCCGAGAACGCTTTGGACCGCCGCCGCAGACGCATGGAACAAGCCGAAACGCGCCGCACCGCGCGCGACCAACGCGCGACCAACGGCAACAACGACAAACCCATCATCATCGACGACGGCAGCATCAACGACGACTGAGTATAGATAACGACGACTTAGCATAGATAAGGAGGCGCCCCATGGCCATCATACCCGATGTGATACGGGAAATTAAAAACGACGTCTTTTATATGAGTCGCAAAACCGACCAAATACAGACGGCTATCGACCGATTGGCCGCCCTGCCCGCCGAGCGCATGACCACCGAAAACCATTCGGCGGCCGTTGCCTTAAAGGCGTTGCTCGAAGTGAAATTGGCTACCATAATGGTTTTCAAAGGGCAATACACGCACCAAAAGGCAGTGGACGCCTGCTTGGTGATAGACCGCGCCAAGGCCGAGTACAAACAAGCCAAGTTAGAGGCCAACCCCGACTATCTCAGCGAAGCGGACAAGTTTGCCGCGCTCAAAGAGTCGGTGATGGAGGTGGCCGAATATATAGACGACATAGACAAAGCCTTTGCCGAACTGGCGCCCGGCGGCACCTTTGGCGGCAACATAGAGGACTACTATCGGCTCAAAGCCAAACTCGGCAAGGTGCAACAACGCGAGTGGGCGCCCTACTTCCCCGAGGTGGGCGGCAAACAATTCGTATACATATCGGTGCAAACCGAACTCAAACGCATTTTGGACAAAAAAACGGAGGCGTTGGCGCTTAGTATGTCCATCGGCCTCAACGTAGGCGACGCGGCGTTTCGCAACACGTTGGACAATTACGACGACTGCGACTATCTGCCCTCCATCGCTTTGGCCGCGCGCCCGACCGACGCGCCCATTTGTATGATAAGCACGCCCTTCGAAGCCGAGTTCGACGTTTTGCTCAACGCCAACAAAGAATACCACGGCCTCAAACGCACCGTGGTGCAGATGGACTTTGGCTGGCTGGCCAAATCCAATGCCGGCAGCGACAGCGCACGCTCGCTGACGGGGCGCGCCTTTGCCCTGGCAGGCGAAAGCAAGCACCCCGACGTAATAGGCGTGTACGGGCTGGACAAGTTGGCGGACAAAACGCGCGACGGGTTTTATTTGGGCGTATCCGACTACGTTCGCCTGACGGGCGGCGCCGTATACGTGGCCATTCTCGACCTTAGCGGCGATATGCGCGCCCTCGGCACGTACCAATCCCTCAAACGCACGCAAGCGATGGAGGACGCCGACAACAAATACCTGCGTCTACCCTCCTTTGAGGACGTCAAAACCGCGCTGCGCGGGCAGGAGGACGACACCCTCGAGCAAATACGCAAAACATGCCCCTTTATGGGGTACGTCGGCTTTAACCGCTTGGTCAAAAACATCAAGAGCAATCCGGCGCTGGCGCTGGACGAGGCCAAGTCGGCCTCCGACCTCAATCTGATGCAGGCGCACGCCTTTCTCAATCGGCTGACCGACGCATCCAAGGTTGTGCCCTTCGACTGGAAGTGGACGCCTACCGAGGCGCCCAAACCCGTATTGCCGGGCGGCAGCGTCTACGACTACGACCAAATACGCGACGTGGACGACGTGCAAGTGTTGCGCATATTGGCCAACACGTCGCTGGATATGTATCAGCGGTGCGGCGAATTGGTGCGCTATTGCCTGCTGGCCGACGAAGATCGCAGTGTGTGGAAAAACAATCTCGACGACCGGCAACGCGAAGAAAGGCTCAAAAAAGCCGTGCGCGTGGTGGCCTATGCAATGAAGGTCTACTACGACAATCCCACCGTAGAGGTAGTCAGCGCTGCCGAAGGCTCGTGGGGCGGCCAATGTTGCGGCGGCGGCGCCACCATCAAATTCAAGCACAACAGTTTGCAGGATATCGACTGGACGATGGACGCCGTGGTGCACGAGTTGTACCACTCGTTGCAACACACCGTGGTGGACAAAAATATGCCCCTCGGCATGCAATGGTACAAGCAAACCTACCACATATCCAACGAGCGCATAGAAACGTGGCGCGACAACGTGGGTAAGAATTACATTGATATAGACGAAAACGAAATAGGCTATTGGTTGCAAACCCTGGAGGCGGACGCCCGCGATTTTGCGGGGCTATGCTTGGGCGACCAAGTGTATCATAGCCACAACAGCTATAGATAAGGAGAGCGCCATGAGCACCTTTGAAGAAAACGTAGCCAAGTACGAAAAGGAACTGTTACACCTGGGCGACCAACACAACCGCCAAGTGGATTTGGGCATAGAAGACGATCTCACGCCGCGGGGCAAAGACGTATTCGTGCTGTACGACGGCCAACGGCAATTTGCTTTGCGCCTGTTTGAGTCCATCAAAAACCGCATAGGCGAGGGTCCCATCACGGTGCTCAAAGACAGCGCGCTCATACAAAACGAGCAAGATCTCAACAGTGCCGGATTTATGCGTTGTCGGTGGAAAGCGAGCGTCGAAGGCGAGGCGCGTGCCGCCCAAAAGCAACTGAACCGCTTTGTAGAGGAGGCCTATGCCGACATACGCGAAAAAGGCAACAACCCCATGTTTTTGTCTATGGGCGCCATACGGTGGAAGATCGTGCGCGGCAACGATCCCGAGGAGACGACCATCACGTCGCCTCTTATCATCTTTCCCATCAAACTGATACGCAGCACCGAGGCCAACCCCGTGCTCATCGAATACACCGACGACGACATCTACGTCAACGAGTGCTTCTGTAGGCTATTTGCCGACGTAATGGGCAACGGTGCGACGTTCCCCCTGCCCGACGTGGAATACTCCTCAGCGGAGGACGTGCGCGATTTTGCATTGGAGACCTATTTTTCCAAGGTGCAAGCCTTTGTCGAGGCGCGCCGAAGCGCCGCAGGCGCCAATACGCTGTTTGAATTCTTGCCCGACTTGGTGGCCATATCCAAATATACGCACGAAGATATTTGTATGTACCGCGACATTCGCCGCAACCGCGACAAAGTGTTGGGAAGCCCCCTGGTGCGCCGTTTGTTCGGCGGTGGCGCCGAGGAAGGCACGGCAAGCAAAAGCATACGCGACCTGCACTTTGTGTTGCCCTACGACAGCGTGCAAAAAGCGTTGGCGTCGGCCGCACTCAACGAAGGCAAGTGCGAAAAGGTGCAAGGCCCCCCGGGCACCGGCAAGACCCAAACCATCGCCAATATGATAGCCGCCGCCATATACAACGAAAAGCGCGTGCTATTCGTATCGCGCAAGATGCCCGCTCTGGAGGAAGTGTTTGACAAACTCCCCCCCGAGGTGGCGCGTTTCGTACTCAAAATAGACCAAGACACCGAGTCGTCCGCCGCCAAAATGAGCAAGGAGAGTTTGCAAAAAGATTTTCGCGATACGCTCAACTTCCGCATGGACGACGTCAACCAAGCGGCCGTCAAGGGCGCCGACTACTCCCTCGGCGAATTGTTGGCAAAGGACGAAGCGCAACTGCGGCGTTACCACCGCATCATGTTCGAGGATCCGTTGCAAAACGGCTACTCGCTCTACGACGCTTTGGTGCGTAGCGCGGAGTATCCCGACGCGCCCATCGTGCGGTTCAAGTCGCCTACCGTCGAATATTTGCTGTCTATGGACGCCAAGACCTACACCGCCATGCGCGAGGCCGTAGACGATTTGGGCAAAAAACTACTGACTGCTACCGACAATCTGGCCTTTTTGCCCTGCCGCTCGCCCCACTATGGGCTCAAAGCCACCAAGGCGCACGAGGTATTCTATTACGACGAGGCGCGTATGCGGGCGGTGCTAGACGCATTGGACGATATTTTGCGGCAGTACCCCGCGCTATGCGATCTATCCCTTTACGACTTGGAGCGCATCGCCTACGTCGACTACGACCGCGCCACCATAGACAAACTGATGGCATCGTCCGACCTGCAAGGATTGGCGCTTTTGGCGGACAAAGCCGCCGAAGCCTTTGACGCACTCAAAGAGGCGGGCCTTTTCGACCAA
>CAMPCZ010000047.1 GCA_946648015.1 uncultured Clostridia bacterium | reverse complement strand
GCTTAATTATATATTAAATTAACTTAAGACGTCCTAATAGGTCGCTAAATCTTTGCCTGAGATATTGACAACAAAATGACTTTAATATAAAATTAACCCGAGTAATATGCACGAATGCGCGCGTAGCGTATATGCGTATGCTCGTCAGGAGGCTAACTTATGAGCAAAAGAATGAGAGTGATCGTATTTGTTTTGGTAATCGCGATATTCGCCGCTACCGCGGCGTTTACCGTCGCTTGCAACAAAACCGTTACCCCGACCTTGTATCCCGAGGACGTACCCGCTACCTACGACGGCCAACAACACACCGCCCATTGCAATACGTCTGCGGGCTCGTTGGGCTGGACAGGTACGTCCAACGACAACTGGACGGTCGAATACTACGACGATAAGGGCGATCTTATCGAGGAGGAGGCTCCCGTATATGCGGGCACCTACACCGCCGAGATCACCTTGCACGCCGCAGGCTATGCCACCGTCAGCACCACGGCCACCGTGCGCATTGAAAAAGCCAAGCCCGTGGTGAAAGTTTGGCCCACCTTGTTGGTGAATCCCTACGAGATCACCTATGGTGAGCAGTTGTCGTCGTCCGGCGAGATTTTGTCTATCACGCGCGTAAGTAGCGCTACCCAAGTGGCCGACAGTTATGGCAACGCCGTTGCCGGCACCTTTGCTTGGGCTTCGGTAACGCCCACCGCCAACGTCGACTCCTACGACGTGGTCTTTACACCCGGCGGCAGCGCTACCGACAAAACCAGCGCGGCGCACAACTTCTACACGGTCAGCATGCAGTCCGACACCCAAAAGCGTTTGCCCGTAACGGTGCACCCCGCCACTCCCGTCGAGCTGGACGCGCCCCGCACTTCGGCGGTGGATCGCGGCACCAATCTCAGCCGCGTGTCCCTCTCCAACTATCGCTATGGTACGGTATCCGAGGCCGGCGTCGAGACCGTGGTGGCTGGCAACCTGTTTTGGGGTTATCTGTCCGATACCGAGTCGCGCGGGTACGTCGCATTTGACGACAACAACAGCCCCAAAGTGGAGGTGGACAACATCTACACCGACGCAGGCGGTCTCGATCACCGCGGCTATCCCGCCGTGTTTATACCCCGCGACAGCGTCAACTACAACCGTGTGCAACTGTACATCACTATCACGGTCAATCCTATACAAGCCACTTTCGAGAACGCCAACGTTTACCAAGGCGTAACGGCCGCTCCCATCTACTATGGACAACCTCTCAAAGCCTCCGTGTTGTCCAACAACGGTAGAGGCCGCTGCGACCAAGAAGAAGAGGGTATTTTCGAGTGGGATCCCACGCTCTACGTGCAAGGCGTGTCCTCTCCCGACTATGTGCCCGACCAAATCGGTACTTTCCAATATCAACTGCGCTTTAATCCCTTCAACCCCAATCGCGTAACGACCGCCGTTTATACGGTAGAGGTCACCGTGTTGCCCGCCGTGGTGGAGGTCGTTAGCCTGCCTGCCGCCACCAATCAAGTGGAATTCAACGCCACCCTCGAGGCATGCTCTCTTACGGGCGGTTTGTTGGCCTACCAATACTACACCGCTTCCGGCTACGAATCGCGCGAGGTGCTGGGCACCTTCAGTTGGGCCGACGCCTCTCGCAAACCCGAGTCGTACACCGCCGACCTCAACGCCGTAGACACCTACCTATGCGACGTCGTGTTTACCTTTGCGGTGCCCGACCACGCCGCCTATTTTACTTTGCCTGCCACCATACAGGTGCCTGTGTCCGTCAAAAAGACGCAACTCAATCCTCTTACCAACCTGCCGATGCTCACCGCCACCTTTGGCACGCCTCTATCCCGCGTGACGTTCCCCACCTACACGGCCTATGCCGATCAGGTGGATAGTGCCGGCAACAAAATTTTGGATAACTATGGCAATCCCTATACCGTGCCCGTCTACGGACAGTTGGTGTGGAAGAATGCGCAACTCTACCACGTTGGCGACAAAGTCGCCATCTACGACGAGAGCGGCGTCAAAACGGGGGAAAAGGAGACCTTTACCGCCATATTCCGTCCCAGCGAGGATTACGCCATGTACGCAGAGCGCGAGGTGGAGATACGCGTCAATTACACCCGCGCCGACATCAGCGCCACCCTCAGCAGTTTGCCCTATATGGTCGAGCGCCTCGAGGTGGGCACCGTGCTGTCGGACGAGTGGTTCGACTTCAACTATTCACCCCGCTTGGTGGATATGGACAACGTGCATATGTACGTCGACGGTTACACCATCGGCGACAGCACCGTCTATCGTCATATCGGCGGCAGTTTCTATTGGGATCATAGCATAGCCGTATCCACCGCCTACACGGTGTACGACGTTACCTACTATCCCGACGCCGAGTTCGCCGACAAAGTCAATCCCTACCATTTCTCCATCGCCATCGATTTGGTAACAGATAGCAGCAGTTTCGAGCTGGAGACCTACGAGGACGGCACCGCTACCATTACGGGGCTCATCGGCGTACATACCTCGGTAGTCATCAGCAATAGCCTCAACGGCTATATCATCACGGGCATTGGCGAAAACGCTTTCGCCAACCAAACGGGCATCGAGTCCATCGAATTGCCCGATTCGCTCGAGATCATCGGCGACGGCGCTTTCAAAAATTGCACCTCGCTAAGCGCCATTGTGTTGCCCACCACGTTGCAACAGATCGGCACCGGCGCTTTCCGCGGTTGCACCAATCTGGCTACCGTCACCAACAACAGCACCCGCCTTACCAAGATAGGCAGTTTTGCCTTTGCCGAGTGCGCCGCGCTCACCGGCTTTGCCGTGTCGTCCGGCGTTACCGAGATAGGCGAGGGCGCCTTTATGGCTTGCGGCAACTTGCGCAACCTTACCGTCAGCGGTTCCAACGGCAACTACGTTTTGGAAAACGGTGTGCTCTATCAAATATTGCAACCAGGCCAGGCCAATAGCAACCGCAGGTTGCATACCTATTTGTCCAGCAATTCGCAATTTACTTTCCACATTCCCGACGACGACAACGGCCCCGTGACCGAAATCGGCAGCTATGCCTTTGCCTATAGCGACAGCGTGTTGCAAGAGGTGGTTTCGCGCTCGGTTACCGCCATTGGGTCGCACGCGTTCGAGGGGTGTACCACGCTCAAACACGTCTATTTGATGAACGAAACCGCGCTCACCTCCACCGATTGGGCCGAGTCTTTCGCCGGTATGGGCGAGGTCATCATCTACGGCTCGGCGAGCGAGGGCGAGATATACAACAAGGTGAAAGATATCGAAAATATCACCTACAAATTGTGGACGCTCGCTTCGATACTCAACATCGAGCAGAATAACGAGACCTACGTCGTCAACGGCTTTGCCGATACGGCCACCGAGGTCGATTTGGCTTTGGCCGCCGAGTTGATCATTCCCGCTAGCGTCACCGTCTCTCGCGATGAGGATGACGGCACCGGCAACGTCGTTACGCGCGACTATACCTATGCCATCACCGAGGTGCGCGGCTTTGCTTGGCAGAGCGGCATCGTCAAGCTGGTGGTGCCCGAGAGCGTGGCGACCATAGGCGACCAAGCCTTCTATAACTGCGTCAATTTGGCAGAGGTCGTGTTCTTCTCGGGCTTGCAAACCATAGGCACCGAGGCTTTCTACAACAATACCTCGCTTGCCGAATTGTACGTTCCCGCCACCGTCAACGATATCGGCAACCGCGCCTTCTGCAATTGCCGCAGTTTGGCAGGCGTTACGTTTGCTTCCGATTGTCCCAGCTTGGGGCGCGATATCTTTACGGGGTGCAGTGCCGACTTGCTCATCTACGGCCCCGATATGAATATGGACGCGCAGTCCTTTATCAGCGTCTATTGTGAAGAAAACGAGTTGGCGTTCAACCTCTATACGCCCACCAGTTGCTTTGTGTACTCTCGCGCCACGTCCGCCACGCCCTACGTTACCATCGAGGGCTTGCGCAACCACGTTTGCAACGGCCATCAAACCGTGCGTATCCCCGCTTCTATCAACGGCTATCCCGTTACGCGCATTGCGTCGGGTGCCTTTGCGGGTGCCACCGACGTAGAGGTCATCTATATACCCGCGGGCGTCAACTATATCGGTTTGGACGCCTTCGCCGGCTGCACTTCGCTCGTCAATATCGTCATCGACGAGGCCAACGGCTACTACAGCTTTGTGGCCAACTACAACGACGACGGCTCCATTTTGTCGGCCGCGTTGCTCAATTCCGACCGCACGCGCCTCATTGCCTATATGCCCATTTCCACCGCCGTGACCTACTCGGTGCCCGATTCGGTCAAAATAGTGGACGACAGCGCCTTCAACAACGCCCGTTCGCTCAAAACCGTGCTGTTCGGTTCGGCAGTCGGTACCATCGGCAACAACGTGTTTGCGGGGTCGGCCGTCAGCGAGGTGGTGTTTGTCAACAACGACACCTATTCCTTTGCGGGCGGCGCCATCTATCGTGACGGTGGCTCGCAACTGGTATCCTTCTTGCCCGCCTGCGCCACGACGTCGGTCACCGTGCCCGCCACGGTGCGCACCATCGGTCGCTATGCCTTTGCCAACAATCGCACCCTGCAGTCGGTCATCTTCGAGGGGCGCATCAGCGAAATAGGCGAATATGCCTTTGCGGGTTGCTATCAACTGTACAGCGTTACGGCGCACGCCGACGTGGGCTACATTCGTTCGTCCGCCTTTGCCGGTTGCACCAACTTGGTGTGCGTGTACATCGAGGGCGATTGCACCGATATGTCCGTCAGCGCTTTCGATGGCGCGGACAATTTGGTGATCTATAGCCCCAACGGCGCCAACCTCGAGGCTATGTGCGAGGAGTTGTATAACTACGTCGCTTGCGACAGCATCAATTTGTTCTATATCGAAAATACCGTGGGCGGCGTCTCCATCACGGGCGTCAACCGCGTGGCCTACCCCGATACGCAGATGCGCATCGTGTTGCCTTCCTATATCGACGGCAAAGCCGTGGTCGCCATTGGCAAAGAGGCATTTAGCGAGGCCAACTTGGGTTCGGGCAGCAACGTCAAACGTTTGACCGAGATCTATATTCCCTCTACCGTGGCCTCTATCGGCGAGCGCGCCTTCTACGGCGCCATGATGTTGGATAGCGTCTATTTCGACGGTGATATCGCCTTGTCCGGCGGTGAGATCCGCATCGGCGCCGCGGCGTTCGATGGTCTTAGCGCCACCGTCAGCATAGTGGTCGCCGGTAGCAATACCAACGTCTACCAATACTTTGCCGACAACAATATCGGCGTCATCTCCTTCCACGGGGAGGACAGTTGCTTCAATATCAAGACGCAAACCGAAAACGGCATAACCTACGCCGTGGTGTACGGTTTGCTCAACCATATTTGCAAAAATTCGCACACGCGCATAGTCGTGCCCGCTACCTACACCACCGAGGGCGGCGACGTGGTGCCCGTTACCGAGATCGCGCCCAATGCCTTCAAGGGCAGCCGCGTAACCAACGTGACCTTACCCGCCTCCGTTACCAAACTCGGCGCGTACGCCTTTGCGGATTGCAATCGTTTGCAGTTCATCTATATGCCCGGCGTGGTAGATATCGGCGCCTATGCGTTCCAAAACTGCGTGCGTGTATCTACCATAACACTCAACAACGCCATGTCCGGCATAGATAGCTACGCTTTTGCCGGTTGTACCAATCTGCAACAGGTGTTCGTCAAGGGCGACTTCCTCTATATCGGTTCCAGCGACGTGGACGGTGGGCACATCAAATACAGCGCCTTCCTCAACTTGGACAATACGCCTTTGCAACTGGTCATGTATCTGCCCGATGCTATCTTGGTCGATAGCGCCGAGCCCGACGCCAGCGCCGTCAAGGTGAAAAGCTACGTCGACGCCATCAACCTGGAGTGGGGCAATTCCATTGTGCTGGTGGGCTGGAAAGGCTACGACGGCGAAAACGATCTCGTCACGGTAGACGGCTTTGTGCTGCGCCTCGACGACGTTGCCGGCAGCGCCACCGTGGTGGGCTATCAAGGCAACGCCACTACCGCCGTCATACCCGCGCGCTACTATCGCTACGACGGCGAAAGCGATACCGTGGTGGAATACGTGGTCAACGCCATCGGCGAATTGGCCTTCTCGCCGCGCAACACCGCCATCGCCAATAGCTTGGGCAAATTGCAAGAGCTGGTGATGCACGAAAATATCACGTCCATCGGTGCCAGGGCGTTCTATATGAATACCGCCATCACCGCGCTGCATATCCCCGCCTCCGTCTCGCGCATAGACGAGCGCGCATTCAACGGTTGCGCCAACCTCACCGAGTTGTACTTTGCGGCGGACGTGGAAACCTTGGGGCTCTATTTGGTCAACCAAGGCAACGAGCTCAAAGTATACGGCCCCAATTCGGGCAACGTCTGCAATACCTTTACCAACAGCGATTCGAGTTATCGCGCCTACGTCAAGTACAACGCCGCCACCGATCCCGAGTGCTTCGATATGCGCTACGACGAGGCCACCGATAGCTATGCGATAGTGGGCGTCAAGTCGCACTATTGCGCAATGGGTCACGTGGATATCGTTATGCCCGGCTACTTCCGCGGCAAACCCATCACCATCATCGAGTCCACTGCTTTCAACGGTCAAAACGAACTGTATAGTTTGGTCATCGGCGCCAACGTCAACGTCATTGCGTCGGGCGCCTTTACGGGTTGCACCGCGCTTACCGAGATCGCGGTCGACGCGGCCAACAAGTCCTTTGCCATCATCGACCAAGCCCTCACCGATACCAAGGGCATGGTGATGTACGTTTGCATGGCCAACACCGCCTCGTACACCTTGCCCGGTAGCGTCGTTACCATCAAGTCGGGCGCGTTCCGCGGTAGCGAGGTGGCCGAGCTTATTCTCAACGCTTCGGTGTCCACCATCGAGACGGGGGCCTTTGCGGGCGCCACCAAGTTGACGACCATTCTCGGCTTGTCGCTCAACAGTTTCTTTGCTTTCGATTCGGGTGCGTTGTACGCCACCACCGGCGAGGAATACACCGGTTTGTTGATGTACTTGGGCACCAACACGGCGGCCAGTTTCGACGTGCCCGCCACGGTCACCTACGTGGCCGACTATGCCTTCCAAAACGCCGCCTCGCTCAGACAAATCACATTCTACTCCAATGCGCGCATGGGCATTGACGTCTTTGACGGCACAGATGATTTGGTCGTTTATGGCGTAGGCGATTGCTACAACGTGCAATATGCTTGCCTTACCGAGGCCGTCACCTTCCGCCGCACCATCGATCCCGCTATGTATGAGTTGAGCGAGGTGCAAGGCGAGGGCTACAGCCTGGACGGCATCAACGTGCCTCTGGACGGCACCGTGGGCGAGTCCGTCCTCTACGTGCCCGGTTATATCCGCGGCGTCAAAGTGGTGGCCGTGGGTGCGGGCGCATTCGAGAGCTGGGCGGCCGAGGGCGTGTACGGCATCGTTTTGCCCGATACGGTTACCACCATCGGCGCCAACGCTTTCCGCAATTCGTGCTTTGCCGGTATCGTGCTGGGCAAAGGCGTCAATGCCGTAGGCGTCAATTCGTTGGAAAGCGCCAATTTGCGCGACCTGTACGTGCTGGCCGACATTCCTTTGTATGACGGCGCCTTTGTGGGCTACGACGCGGAGGAAACGTTGCGCGTGTACTACACCAAGACGGATGCCGACGCCACCTCGTACTTTGAGAGCGAGGCCTTTATCGACGTGCAACGTCTCAAATCGGTGCTTGCGCTCAATTTGTCCGCCATGACCGAGGAGGATCAAATCAACGCCTTGGCATACGAATTCAAGACGACTGCTACCGCCGGCGGAGAAACCTACGCTACCATCACCGGTTTGCATCACGGCGTGAGCGTTGTCGATCCCGCCGTGCTGGATATCCCCGCCATTGTGTACGAGTACACCAAGGTAGTGGAATACCAAACCAACGCCGCGGACGAGGTGGTCCTCGACGAATATGGCAACCCTGTATTCTTGGGTATCAGAGTAGACGTCAAGTCCTACTTGGTGTCTGCCTTGGGCGACGCGGCCTTTGCCGGCAACGATCGCATCATCAAGGTTACCTTGCCCGCCGGGGTAGACTCCATCGGCACGGGGGCCTTTACCGGCTGTTCCGCATTGTCGGATATCGAGCCCAACAACGACAAGTACCGCTTCGACAAGTTGTTTGCCTATGCCAATCTCGGCTTTGGCGAAGACCGCGAGGTTACTTCGGTGCGATACGACGCGTGGCTTGCCATTACGGGTGCAAGCAAAGCCGAAAAGACCGAAACGATGTCGGACGGCAGCACCGTGCACTCCACCGTGCTGCGCCTCGACGCCGAGTGGATACGCGCTCTTGCCCAATCCGACCGCAACAACGACGTCAACGTGCTCTATCTCACGATGAACGACGGCACCATCAACGCGGTACATCTCTACACGCGCACAGGTTCCATTATGTTCAACAACGACGAGGTGCTCTACACCTATGCCGATGGCTACGTGTTGCTGCGCCACAGTCGCATCAATATGTTGGCGGTACGCGCTGTGCGCGCCGACGTCAGTCTGGCCTTTGCATATACCGACGACGGTTTGCGCGTGGCCAAGGCCGCGTACGACGCGGTAGAGGACGGTATGCACAGCATATCGGTCGGCTACACCTACGACAATCGCGACCTCTATCTCAACTACATTTGGAGCAAAGACGGCGACGATATGAAGTGGAGCAATACTTCCGGCACCGTTACTTTGCTCTATCGCGAGGGTATTTTGTTCGGTATGGATACGCACCAAAGCACTTGGAACGAGGACGAAACCTTGACCGTGCGCGATTCGTTGGTGGTGTATTTGTCCGTCAATAGCGGTTCTACCTATGTGGTGCCCGATACCATTACCGCCATCGAGGCCGGCGCGTTCTACAACATATCTGCGCTGCGCCGCCTGACCATAGGAGCCCACGTGGATAGCATAGGGGACAATGCCTTCGTGGGCATGACCAACCTATCCGCCTTCGCGGTGGACGCCGCCAACCAGCGTTTCCGCGCCGATAGCTACGGCGTATTGTACGAGCGCAAGGACAACGGCAAACAGGCCTTGGTGTCCTATCCCGCCGCCATTATCTACCAAGTGTATTGGGTAGGTTACGACGCCGACGTAGACGAGATCAAGAGCGGCGCCTTTGCCTATGCCGACAATTTGTACGAGTTGTACGTGGAGAGTTACGTATTGACCGTGGGCGACGACATCTTCGAGGGTATTGCCTTCGAGGAGGGCGTCAAGCGCATGACGGTGCAAATGCCTATGTACGGCACCACCGACAGCGGCGAATGGCAACCCAACGTGGAAGACTACGGTTTGTATCTCAACTTGTTGGCGTACATCGAGGCGGGCAACGTCGACGTGTCGTTGCATACGCACAAGGATTGCTTCGTCTTCGACGACGCTACCAACGTCGTGGTGGGTATGGCCGACCACACCGAGTGCTACAGCGATCACTACAACGTCGTGGTGCCTTCCTATCGCAACGGCAAGGCCGTCGCCGGCATTGGCGAATATGCCTTCAAGGATAGTCGTATGCACACCTTTGCTTCGCTGGCCAAGAGCGCATACTTCACCATCGGCGCGGGCGCATTCTCCAACTGCGACGACTTGCAATCTATGAGCATTCCCGTCGAGACGGGCTACGTCTACGATCGCGGCGTGCTGTATAAGGGGCACACCTTGCATACCTTGTTGGCCTCGGGCGACTACTACGAGGTACGTTTGGACGTCAGCGCCATCGACGCGGCGGATATGACCGTTACCTTGAGCGAGTCCAGCGTAGAGTTGGCGGGTACGGGTCGTTTGGTCTATATCCTCACCATCACGGGCATCAACGAGGTGAACCAATCCGCCTTTGCCGGCAACGATCACGTCAGCGTGGTGTATTTGTCCGCTTTGGTCAATGCCATCGGCGAGGGCGCATTCAGCTATTGCACCAACCTCGAGCGCATCGAGATACCGGGCAGCAACGAGAGCTACATCTTTGCCGGCGGCGTGTTGTACAACAGCACCAAGCAAGTGTTGCACACCGTGCTCTACACGCGCAGCATAGGCATGGAGAATAGCCTCTATATCGTCAACAACGATGCGTCGGATAGTGCCAACAACGTGCAACAGATCATGGCGCGCGCCTTTGAGGGCACCCAAATCGCACGCATCAGCTTGCCTTCTACGTTGCGCAACATCGGCAACCGCGCCTTTGCGGATATGCCCAATCTCACCTACATTTACTTCGAGAGCGAGGTGAGCGACATCGTCGCCAACGCGGGCGTGGATATCTTCGGCTATGCCGACGACGGCGAGTTGGCGCATCAAGTCATCGCCTACGGTCCTGCCGGCGTCAATCCCGACAGTACCACTAGCTACACCGAGAAGTATAGCGTCATATGCCGCTACTTCTTCGAGCAATATATGGATATGTCTACCATTGCCGACGTGTTGACGGATATGCAGTGGTACACCTCTGCTTCGTCCACGTTGCCCGCCGTGTACAAACCCTGGACTTCCTATACCAAGTTCTCTTATACCTATGACGACGAGGCGGGCACGGCCAAGATCGAGTCTTTGCTCACTACGCCTCACCCCGACTATGCCGAGGGTACCGACGAGATCGTGGTGCCTATGTTCACCTATTTGCAGGATGCGGACGGTAACCCCGTTACCTATCGCATTACCGCGGTGGGCGGCTCCACCTTTGTGTCGCACGGCGAGATCAAGTCGCTGACGTTGCTCTACAATATCACGGGCATAGACGAGGGCTTCCTCAAAGGCGCCGTCAATATCAACGAACTCATCGTGCAAGATAACGCCAACTATTTCGTAGAGAAAGAGGGTGAGGGTACCAACAATACCAAAGTGACCCTCTATTCGGCAGGTTACCACACCCTTATGGCGTTCTTGCCCTACGGCAGCGGCAACTTTACCGTCAAAAACGGTGTGGAACGCATTGCCGAGGCGGCGTTTGCCTATAGCCATCTCAACAACGTATTCGTATTCGAGTCGGTCAAAGAGATAGGCGCAGGCGCCTTTGCCAGCTGCTCCAACATGAGCACCATCACCATTCAGGACGCCAACAGCCGCTATTCCTTTGCCGACTACACGCTCTACTACACCCTCGACGACGACGGCAACACCATGTTGCATACCTACCTCGCCCGAGGCAACGGCAACAACCGCGTGTACACCGTGCCCCAGCGTATCACCGTCATCAACGACTACGCATTCGAGGGCAACTTCAACCTCAACACCATTCGTATGCCCGAGTACGTCAATGGAGACGCCACTCGCTCGGTAGCCTACGTGGGCAAGCGCGCCTTTGCGGGTATGACTTCGCTCAAACAAATCATTTTCGAAGGCTATACCGAGGTAAGCGTTGCCTCCGACGAGTTGGCCGACAACGAGGTGGTGTTGCAAAACGACGTGGACGCCATCGACTTCCGCTTGGTGGGCGTGCGCCAAAGCTTTGCGTACGGCGAAGACTTCGTGGAGGCGTGGAACGATCTGTCCACCCTCTATATGCGCGTCATACTGGAGTCGGGCGAGGAATACACCCTCTACTTCGACGATAGTCAAGCGCCCGAAGGCGACTACTTCACCTATAGTCTGCAAGGTGTGCGCACCGAGATGGTGGACGAAAACGGCGTGGTATCGCTGCGTCCCGTGGAGTACAACTACAACAAGTATTTGCCCGCCACCTATTACGTGTTCCTTACCGTGCGCTATGGCGACGTCGTGTACCATTTCGACTATCCCGTGGTAGTCGAGGGCTTTGTGGATAGCTTCGGCGGTCTCAACAAAGCGGTGGACGTCTATGCGCCCGTCGATAGCGATATGTGGCACCAAGCCCAACTCAACGCCAACGTGCACTACGTGGGCTTCACGCCCAAAACGGCGCTGGAGTGGCAGGTCGTCACCGTGGATAAGCGCGATACCGTTACCGTGCTAGGCTATAGCGAAAACGCCATGAACGTGTTGGCTTCGGTCGACTATCGCGATGGAGCCGACTGCTTGCGCGGCGACGTAGCTACCCTGGTGCTGCCTATGTACATCAACAATATGCCCGTCACCGCGGTCGCCAAGGACGCTTTCCATTCGTCCGACTGGGACTACGAGGCGTTGGCGCAATTCGAGGTCAACGAGTTGGAGTACAACTTCGACAACCGCGAGGCATTCGTCGACTTTACCGCCAACGAAAACTACAGCGCCCTTACGCGCTTGGCGTTGCTCAACGGGCGCGTCAAGACGCTGGTAACGCTCAGCAATTTGCAAACCATCGGTGAGGGTGCTTTCGAGAACGCTTCCGCGCTCGAGTCCATCACCTTGTCGTCTACCTTGGTCGAGATCGGCGCGGGTGCCTTTGCCTACGACGACGCCGTTACCGAGGTGAACATCGTGTCCAACGGCCTCTTCTTTATGGAGGGCGCCGTGCTCTTTGCC
>CAMPCZ010000046.1 GCA_946648015.1 uncultured Clostridia bacterium | reverse complement strand
GCTCGGGCAAGACCTCGCTGGTGAGTTTGTTGCCCCGCTTCTACGACTATACCGAGGGCAGCGTGCTATTGCACGGCGTGGACGTGCGGCTCTATCCCAAACAAAGTTTGCGCCGCGCCGTCCGCGTGGTCATGCAGCACTCGGCGCTATTTGCCGGCACTTTGCTGGACAATCTCACTTTGGCCAATCCCGATGCGAGCGAGGACGAAATCGCCGAGGCCTTGCGCCTTTCTTGCGCTACCGACGTGGTGCAGGTCAAGGGCGGTTTGTCGGGGCAAGTGGCCGAGGGCGGCCGCAATTTGTCGGGCGGCCAACGGCAGCGGCTATGTATTGCGCGCGCATTGCTTGCCCACCCCGACGTGTTGGTGTTGGACGACAGCGCCTCGGCCTTGGATAACGTTACTTCGGCGGCGTTGTGGCGCGGTCTCAAAGAGGCGGGCTACACCGTCATCACAGTGTCCCAGCGCGTCAGCGCGGTGCGACACGCCGACGCCATTGCCGTTATGGACGAGGGGCGCGTCATCGACTATGGCACGCACGAGGAGTTGCTGGCGCGGTGTGAGGTGTACCGCGAGATCGATCGGTTGCAACAGGGGGGTACGCTATGAAGTTTTTGCGCCCCTATCTACGTCGCCATTGGGCATTGCTGGCCGCAGGGCTATTGTGTAGCGCCTTCAACGTGGCCGCCTCCTTGGCTGTGCCCGTATTGGTGGGGCGCGCCATCGACCTATTGGTGGCGGGCGGGGTCGATTTTGCCCTCGTCGCCCGCTACTTGTGGCAAATAGCCGCCATCGTGCTGGTAGCGTCGGCGGCGCAATGGGGAGCCAAGGCCTGCTACAATTTGGCGGCCTACCGCATTGCCTACCGTATGCGGACGGATCTTATGCGCAAGATGCAGACTTTGCCTTTGTCCTATCTGGACGCGCAGCCCGTCGGCCGCACGCTGGGCAAGGTGATCGCCGACGTCGACACCATCACCGACGGCTTGCTCTTGGGCTTTTCGCAGTTGTTCGGCGGCGTGGCCACCATTTTGGGCACGTTGGCCATCTTGTTTGCCGTGCATTGGGTGGTGGCTCTGGTGGTGGTGTTCGTTACGCCGCTATCCCTGTTTGTTTCGCGCGCCATTTCGCGCCACACGCACGACCGTTTCGTGCGTACTACGGCCATACGCGCCGACCAAACCGCCGTGGTAGAGGAGTCCGTCAGTTGCCAAAAAACGGTGCAAGCCTATTCGGCCGAGCAGGCGACGCTGGCGCGCTTTGTGTCGGTCAACGACCGCTTTGCCGCCGAGAGCGAAAAGGCTATTTTCTATTCCTCCCTCACCAATCCCATGACGCGCTTTGTCAATTCGTTGGTCTATGCCGCCGTAGCCGCCGTAGGCGCGCTCAGTGCGGCGGGTGTGCTGTCGGTGGGTGAGTCGCTCACCGTGGGTTCGCTTACGGTGCTGTTGACTTACGCCAACCAATACACCAAGCCTTTCAACGAGATCTCGGGCGTTATCACCGAGTTTCAAAACGCCTTGGTGTGCTTGCGGCGTGTGGCCGATCTGTACGCCGTCCCCGGCGAGGCGGACGAGGGCACTGCGTCGTTGCCCGACGGCGCCGCTCGCGTTTCGATGCAGGGCGTGACCTTTAGTTACGACAAGTCGCGCCCCCTTATACGCGACGTAGACGTAGATGTGCGGCGGGGTATGCGTGTAGCCATAGTGGGCACCACCGGTTGCGGCAAAACCACCCTCATCAATCTGATCATGCGCTTCTACGAGTTGGACGCGGGGCGCATTTCGGTAGAGGGAGTGGATATCACCGACCTTCCGCGCCGCAACCTGCGCCGCGCCATAGGTATGGTGTTGCAGGACGCTTGGATCCGCCACGACACCGTGCTGGGTAACTTGCGCTTGGGTGCGCCCCAAGCTACTATGGAGGAGGTGGTGGCCGCCGCCAAACTGACCCACGCGCACGGCTTTATACAGCGCTTGCCGCAGGGGTACGACACCGTGGTGGCCGACGACGGCAGCCTGTCGCAGGGGCAGTTGCAGTTGCTATGCGTTACGCGCGCCATGCTCACCCGCCCCGAGTTGCTCATTCTCGACGAGGCCACTTCCAATATCGACGTGCGCACCGAGCAGGCCATCAACCGCGCTTTCGACGTGCTTATGCAGGGCAAAACCAGCTTTGTGGTGGCGCACCGTTTGTCCACCATACAAAATGCCGATCTCATATTGGTTATGCGCGACGGGCGCATCGTGGAGCGCGGCACGCACCAAGAATTGATGGCATTGCACGGGTTGTACGAGCGCCTTTATACGGGCGGCAAAGCATAGTGTTTGCGCCCATCTTGCACTTTTGCCCCTTGACAAGGGGCATTTTTTTGATACAATTAAGGTACGTATAGGAGAAGATTATGGATATTCAACAGATTTTGTCAAAATGCGACCATACGTTGCTGTCCCCCACCGCTTCTTGGCACGACGTGCAGGCCCTTTGCGATGACGCTTTGGCGTACGGCACGGCGTCGGTGTGCATTGCGCCTTGCCACGTGGCGCGTGCCAAAGCCTACCTTGGCAAGAGGCTCGCCGTTTGCACAGTGATAGGGTTTCCTTTGGGCTACAATACCACCGAAAGCAAAGTGTTCGAGACCGCAGACGCCGTACGCAACGGAGCGGACGAGATAGATATGGTCATCAACGTGGGCGCTCTCATCGAGGGCGACGACCAATATGTGCTGGACGAGATTTGCGCCGTGCGCGAGGCTTGCCGCGGCCGCATTCTCAAAGTCATTGTCGAAACTTGCTATCTCAACGAGCAGCAAAAGTTGCGCGCGTGCGATCTGGTCAGTCGGTCGGGCGCCGACTATATCAAGACTTCCACGGGCTTCGGCTCGGGGGGCGCTACGCCCGAGGACGTGGCGCTTTTGGTCGCCAACGTTGCCGCAGGCGTCAAGGTCAAGGCCGCAGGCGGTATAGCGGGGCTGGAGGACGCCGAGCAGTATATCCGTCTAGGCGCGTCGCGTTTGGGCACCAGCCGCGTGGTCAAGGCCGTCAAGGCGTTGCAGGACAAATAAACCGCAAAGGAGTACGTTATGCCTATCCCCACCCCTCATATCACAGCCAAAGAAGGCGACTTTGCGCCCACCGTGCTTATGCCGGGCGACCCATTGCGCGCCCAGTTTATAGCCGATACCTTTCTCGAAAACGCCGTTTTGGTCAATAGCGTGCGCGGTATGCTCGCCTACACGGGCTACTACCGCGGCAGGCGCGTTTCGGTCATGGCGTCGGGCATGGGGCAGCCGTCTATCGGCATCTATTCCTACGAGCTCTACCGTTTCTATGGCGTAGAGACCATCATTCGCATCGGCTCTTGCGGCGCTTTCGACCCCGATTTGCAGGTGATGGATATCATCATTGCCATGGGCGCTTGCACCAATGGCAACTACGCGGCGCAATACCGCTTGCCGGGCACCTTTGCGCCCATAGCCGACTTCGACTTGGTGCGCCTAGCGGCCGACAGTTGCGCGGCGCGCGGCGTGCACTACAAGGTGGGCAATATATTGTCCTCCGACGTGTTTTACGACGACGCCGACTCGGGTATGCAATGGGCCAAAATGGGCGTGCTGGGCGTGGAGATGGAATCCGCCGCCCTCTACTGCAACGCGGCACGCTGCGGGCGCAAGGCGTTGTGTATATGCACCGTCAGCGACAGCTTTGTCCATCCCGAGCAAAATACCACGGCCGAACAACGCCAAACAGGGTTTGTGGATATGATGCAAGTTGCCCTCGACATCGCTTGTCCGGCGCAATGAATTCTATCCGCATTACGGTTATACGCGTGGCCGACTATGCCGACTTGTCCGCACGCTACGAGTTGCCGCAGCGCGAGCCGTGCTCTATGCGGGTGGGGCAGACGTTCCGCACAACGGGGGCGGTATGCCCCGCGGGCTTTTGCCCCGCCGCTTGGCGCGCCATACAGCCCTATGCGCAGGGCCTGTTGGGCGAGGGCGGACTGTATATAGAGGGTTGGATGCGCGATCCGCGCTCGGCTATGGTCAGTTGCGATGACGGGTTTCGCCCGGTTTCATTTTTGGTGGAGCGCATAGATTGATACGGACGTCGCGCTTGGGCTATATATAATAAGGATAGTTTGTCTATTCTAATATAAAAAATATAATTTGAATAAAAAAAACTGATATGCGGCAAGACTAACGCTTCCTATTGGTGCGCTAATGCAAAAGCAAGACAGATTAAGAAAAGATTAAGAAATCCTCTTGTTTTCACAAAAGGTATTGACTTGCCTATGTGTATAAAATATACTGTGAATGTGAAAATTAGGTGAAAACCGCACGGGTGTGTGGTTCAATATAAAAAATAGCCCTACGGGGCAAAATGGAGGATATATATATGAAGAAGACAATGTTTATCACTTCGGTGATTATGGTAGTCGTTATGGCTATCGCACTCACCACCAGTTCGTTGGCATGGTTTACTGCCGCTGGTTCCGCCACCGTTACCACCGACACGTTGACCTTGACTGCGAAGGCGAATGCATCTACCGGTATCCAAATCAGCGACGCTTCTGCCGGTGGCGACTGGGCAAGCAATATCAATTTCACCAACCAAGCCGAATTGATGCCTTTGTTGCCCTATCAATTCACTGATAACTCCACCACGTTGCTCGAAGCCCTCGTCGCCGAGAAGTTCATCACCAACGAGGTTGACCAAAACTTGATGTTCGTCAATGCGCAAGGTACCGAGGCCGTTGCTGCCAACTACTTTGCTTCCAGCAATATTTGGATCACCAACATGGCCCAAGGTTCGGGTGCTGCCGCCGTGGCCATCACGCCCAGCATCGTTTTCAAGAAAGGCGACGCTGTCTATGATCCCAGCGGTGCCAACCGTTCCGATCCCAACCTCTACGTAGCGGTTTTGTGCAACAAGACTTCCGCTTTCGCCGCCGATGGCTCCACCACGGCCAACTACGACACCTCCGCTGCCGATTGGGAAATCGTGAATATCTTCAACAGCAAGGGTTTGACCAACGTCAAGTTCGGCAAAGAAGACAGCTATTTCGAAGGTGAAGACGACTCTACCGCTAGCTACACCAGTCCTGCTATCTCCGGTTTGATCACTACGACCGCCACCAATAGCATCGACCCCATCACGACCGACGCCACCAGCGGTGAGTACCGCAACTTCGGTGAAGTCGTGCAATTCAAGGTAGTTGCTTGGTACGACGGCGTCAGCTTGGTCAACTCCAACTCCGGCACCGCGCTTCAATTCGAATTGACCTTCACGGCTGGTGCTGCTGCCTAATTCGCTACTATCGTAGTCTAAACAAAGCAATCATTTCCTAAGCCCGCATTTTGCGGGCTTGGGAAATCCATTTTATTACGCGTATCGTGCATACGCAATACACGAGGTATTTACACAATGAGTTCCGCAAAAGAACGCAAAAAATTACTCACGGACAAGCAACAGGCCATCGTGGACATCGTCGTTACGGCGTTGGAAGCATTGGTAGTTGTGGTTTGTATCGTTGTGTCTGTGATGGTATGGGTCGGTGCCAGCGATCCCAGCGAGCGCAGCTTCAACTGGTTTGCCATACAAACCGACTCTATGATGGGCGACAACCCCGACAGCCTCAATCCCGGCGATTTGATGTTTGCCAAGCGCGTCAAGTCCATCTCCGACCTGAAAGTCGGCGACGTCATCGCATTCAAGGGTACGGTCACCGATAGCAACGGCAACGTGTTGGACGACCAGATCATCACCCACAGGATCGTGTCTATCGACGCATTGGGGCAGATCTGGACCAAGGGCGACAATGCCGGCGGCGACGATTTCTCTGCCAAGCGCATAGAGGACGTCATCGGCAAGTATACCGGCAAGTGGAAGGGTGTAGGCAAGCTTACCCTTTGGCTGGGCGGCTACAAAAAGGTGGTGTACGACGAGAACAAAGCCCTGGGCGGTTACGGCTACGAACGTACCGGCAACACCACGGCTTTCCTGGTCATCATCATTCCCTTGGCGCTGTTGTTTATCTACAACGGCTACGTCGTGGTCAAGTGGACCATGGATGAGCGTGCCAAAAAGATACGAGCGGCAGCCCTCGCCGAGGCCGAGCAAAACTCGCAAAGCCAAGAGGACGTCAAGCGCGCCGCTTTGTCCGAATATATGCGCGCCAATGGTATGAGCGACGAGCAGATCGCCGCCTACTTCGCCGAGCAGGACGCCAAGGCCAAGCAGGCCGAAGCCCCCGCTACGGAAGAAACAGACGATTCTGCTAAATCCGCCGACGACTCGGACGATACCCAAGACTAAGATTTAATTAGAAAACGACGTTTTCGACTTGTGCATACCCTATTGGGCGGTGTGTATAAGTCTTAGCGTATCATAATTGCACTGCTTGTCCGTCGTTATTGCGAGACGAGTAGGCAAATCGGCAACCAAATCAAAGGAACGTAACATGGCAAAGAAAGAAACAAACCAAGCCACCACCGTCGACGCGAGCAAGTATAGATATATATATGTTCGCAAGTCCGTTGAGCGCAGAGTTCGTAGGCGCAAGATGGCCACGGTGTTTTTGGTGTTTATTCTCATCGCGTTGTTGCTTACCGGCACCATCTATGCGGTTTTGGCCTTTGTGGATAACAACGACTTCCGCATTACGGTAGAGCGTGGCCGCGGTGTGTTGGCACTCAGCGAAGAGGCGAATTTTACGCGCACGACTACACAGCTGACTACGCGCGGCCCCTCCGAGATGACCGACGTTACCTACAACTTTTTGCCTTTTTATCAATTCCGTACGCAAGACGGCAGTTATAGCCAAGCGTTGGACTATTACGCCAGCAGTTTTTATCTCACCAATTTGGGCGACGACGTGTGCGAATATCGCGAGGTCATCACCATCACCAACACCCTCAATCAACTGGAAGATTGCATTCGCGTGCTTGTCATTCGTGAAGAATTGCAGGTGGATGACGGCGGCAACTATGTGCAAGCCAGCCTCAATGAGGACTTCAGTCATATGGAGTGGACGGTCTACGGCAAAGCGCGCGAGGACGGTTCGTCCGAGCAAGTGGCCTATACCAATGGCCGCGATGGCGGCGTGTTGAGCACCGTATACGACCCCAACCCCAATGCCGAGGACGTCGACAGCCCGTGGATGTGCACCAACTTTGTGCTGGGCACTTCGGGCGTCATTACCGAGCCTGTATACAAGACGGTGGGCGGTCACTCGCGTGTGCGCTATACCATTGCCATTTGGATAGAGGGCACTGACCCCGACACGACGGATGCGCGCATAGGCGGCAGCCTTACGATGCGCTTCGGGTTCACTACGCTCAGCGAAGAGGAGCAAGTGATAAGCTAACGCGTGCGTTATATGCGTGCGCGTTGCGCGCAAAATATAAATACCCTATTGTAATTGTGCCAAATATTTGGTACAATATACAGTAGAAGACAGCAAACTCATCTAGTGCGGCGAAGCCGCTCGGAGGACACAATGGGCCAATTACTCAAGCAGTTATTAGAACAGTTTTTCAGCGAGGGATTTCTACAGATATTCGTCGGTATTTTCGGCGGTATATCTTCGATGTTCAACATTCCGCAGTATATTGCCATCATTCGCAGCAACGTAGGCGAAGAGGGCAACACGGGTATGTGGGTAGTGGGTATCCTCGTTATCGTGGTGGTGCTCGCCGTGCTGATAGGCATCGTCATATTGCTTGCGTGGGCCATAGCGCGTTTGGTCAAACGCTTGCGTGCCAAGGGCGGCGTTATCGACCAAGACTTGGTGGACGAAGTGGCCGAGCTCAAACGCCAACTGGTCAAGGCCAATATGGAAAAGGACCGTATCTTGGGCATCAAGATAGGCAAGCAGGGCTACGACATCAGCGAGGGCTACGACGGGGAGGAAACTTCGGACGACGCCCACAAGGAGGCCGAGAGCCGCTTCTTCAAACTGACCGAGGTGGACAAGAAGTGGGCGAATTGGAAGCCCGAACGGCACTACGAGGACGACATTACGTTGGAGCAGATCTGCGACCGTTTCCGTTGCTATGCCGCCAACAATGCCGAGCGTCCTTGGCGTAAATTGTATTATGAAATCAAGATCATTCGTCTTTTCTTTGCCTCTATGGCAACCACCCGTTTGATGATACTGCAAGGTATCTCCGGTACAGGTAAAACTTCATTGCCCGAGTGCTTGGGGCACTTCTTCGACAACCCGACGACCATCGCCTCGGTGCAGCCCAGCTGGCGTGATCGTACCGAGATATTCGGCTACTTCAACGAGTTTACCAAGCGTTTCAACGAAACCGAGGTGTTGCGCGCCATGTACGACGCGCGCTACAGCGAGGACGTGTATCTCACCGTATTGGACGAGATGAACATCGCCCGTGTGGAGTACTATTTCGCCGAGTTGCTGTCCATATTGGAAATGCCTTCGCGCGAGCAATGGATCGTGGACTTGGTGCCTTCCGGTTGGCCCAGCGACCCCAAGTTGTTGGAAAAAGGCCGTTTCCGCTTGCCCGAAAATATGTGGTACGTAGGCACCGCCAACAACGACGACTCTACGTTTGCCATTTCCGATAAGGTGTACGACCGTGGTATGCCCATCAACATCAACTCCAAGGCCAAGCCCTTCGATTGCGAAGTAACGCCGTTGCTACACCTCAACTACCATCACTTGGAGGACTTGTATGCCAAGGCGATGGTGGCCAACAAGGTCAGCGAGGAAAACGTGCAAAAATTTGCCGATATGGACGATTACGTCATAGAGCACTTCCGCTTGGCGTTCGGTAATCGTATCGTCAAGCAGATGAACGAGTTCGTGCCGGTATACGTCGCCTGCGGCGGCACCGAAATAGACGGCTTGGACTACGTGCTTTGCAACAAGATCTTGCGCAAGTTCGAAAGCTTGAACTTGGCCTATATCCGCGACGAGATCGACGCGTATATCGACTATCTCAGCATCAACTTCGGCGAAGAGAATATGATGGAGTGCAAAGAGTACTTGCAACGACTCAAGAAGTTGTTCTAGTGCTTTGGCTATCGGCATACGCCGAGAGGGTTGACTATGGCTATTGATAAAAAACGTCTGGACGACTATATATACTATATCAACTCGTTGCTCAAGCAAGAGGACTTTTATGATACCTATATGGAGGGTATCAACAAGGGCAACAACAAGTATACCATCGACCAACGTTTTCAAAAGAAAAAATTTGACCTCGACTGGGTGGAAGCGATAGAGGATTGCGTGGTCAGCCTCGATAACATCGTGCGTAACCCGCGCAAATTCATCGTCATCGAAGAAGATATCGTGGACGTGTCTTTGGCGCGCTCCATCACCACCGAATCGGTCAAGCACCTTGCCACCCACACCAACTATATAGCCGCCGTCAAAGAGGACGGCTCGGTCATTCCCAGCAAGATCCTCAATACCAGCAAAGAGGAATCTTTCGAGGTGTACGAAAACCGTTTTATCTACACCTTGTTGCTCAAACTTTCGCAATTCATCAATACCCGTTTCGAGGCCGTGCGCCGTTCGCAGGCCAGTTCGGATATGTTTACCGTCAACGTGCAGAGCGACTACGCCGTGGGCAAAGAAAAGGTCAAGTATAGTATGAAAACCATACTCGAAATGCCTTTGGACGAGGTGCTCAAGGCCGACCCCACCCAACTGACCGACGTGGAGCGCATAGCGCGCTTGCAAAACGTCGTGTCGGGGTTTATGGGCAGTCCCTTTGCCAAGACGATGGTGAGCTGCGCCTTGGTGCGCCCCCCTATCGTGCGTACCAACGTCATTCTCAAAAACCCCGACTTCAAAAAAGCGCTGGTGCTGTGGCAATTTATCGATAGCTATCAGCAGACGGGCTATGAAATCAAGTCTATCAACGAAACGGCCGACCTGCCTGCCGGCAACCAGCAAAAATTCGCCAACCTTATCTATCTTAACAACTTGCTGACCGAAAGTATAGTGCGCACGCGCACCTCGGACGAGGATATACACGGCGAAGAGGAAGAAAAAAAGCAGGAGAAGGTACAGGCCAACGAATACGTTACCAAAAACATCGACGACTTTGTTCCCGACGACTTTCCCGAGCTCAAGCTGAGTATGTTCGAGACGCGTCGTCTATTTACGCACTTGCCCGAAATAGGCGAAATCAGCAAGGCGGATGAGCGCAAGATCAATAGCGCCATTCAACGCTGTTTGTTGCAATACAAAATCAACAAAGCCAAATCCGATTCCGAAGAGCAGGCGCGCCTGATGCGCAAGTTGATGGAAGAGGAAACCAAGGCAAAAGTTGCCGCCCTCAAAGCCGCCAAAGAGGCCGAGAAAAAGGCCGCCAAAGAAAAGGTGGAGGCCGAAAAGCGCCACCAGCGCGAAATGCGCGAGGCAGCCAAGTTGGCCAAGGAAAAAGCCGCGCGCGAGGCAGCCGAGTTGGCCGAGCGCATTCGGTTGGAAGAAGAGGAGGCCATGCGTCAACGCCTCAAAAGCGAGCAAGAGGAGGCCGAGCGCCGCATCATCGAGGAAAATCGCCGTTTGACAGCCATTTACGAGGGAGTCAAAGCGCGAGTGGAAGAGGAAAAACGCGCGCTCAAAGAGCAGTTGGAACGCGAAAAACGGCTGCAATTCTTGGAGCCTATCGAGGCCGACGCCATGCTCAAGTTGCGCAAAAAAGAGCAACAGCGCATACGTCAAATGCGCGCCACGCAAGAGGTGGCTTTGCGTGAATTGATCACCGCCCACTATCAGGATATGGAGCGGCAACAACAGCAAGCCATACTGGATATGGAGCAGATAGCCGATATGTGCGACTTCGATATTTTCGACGACGCCCCCGGCGGCGACTTTGCTCCCGTTTCGACTGCACATGTAGAAGCGAACGAGCCCGCGACCGAGTCGGAAGCGCCCTCGACCGAGTCGAATGTAGCGCCTGTCGAGGCAGAAGCGTCCGCCGAGCAAGAGAGCGATGCCGAGGCGAACAAGCCGCGTTTGTCGACCGAGGTAGAGTTTGTCAACGACGAGGATATCCCCGAGATGGATACTTCTCTCACCACGCGCAATGCCGAGGGTGAGAACGAATTTGCGCGCCGTCTTATCGACGAAGAGAATCGTGCGGACGAAGAGGACCCCACCGCCGCCCGCAGCGAGTTGTCCGCCTATACGCCCCAAAGTTATGCCCCCAAAGCCGACGAGGCGGAGGACGAAGACGACGACGTGGACATTTCCTTTACGGGCTTTGACGCACCTATCGACGCCACCGCCAAATACAGCGTCAATTATGGCGGCGCCGCGCAGTCTGCCGGCCAAGGCCACTTGGTGCGCCCCAGCAGCGTGATGGGCGTCAAGCCGCAAGTTTCGCAACTTGATGACGAATGGGACTTTGACGATACTGCCGCTTTGGAACGCAAAGAGACCGAAAAGGAGGAGGCCAAGCCTCTGGATATACGGGGCAAGACCGTGCAACCTGCCGAGGGCAAGGCCAAAAAGCCTACCGCGCCCGCCGGGTTTGCCGTGTACAAACCGCGCAATACCGTTTCGGCTACGTCTACCGCCATCGACGATATTTTGAACAACACCAATTTGGTAGGCAACGTCGAGGAAGACGACCCCAAGGGCAAAAAGAAAAAGAAAGACAAGAAGAAAAGATAATAGGTGGGCACGTTAGTGCCCCTTTTTACACGTGAAACCGCACCGTACCAACCAAAACGCACCCAAACGCTCGATAGGCAAAAAGATATCCACCGCGATCCTCATCGTGGTGTTTACCTTCCTCTTGGTGTGCGCCGCGTCCGTAATTACCACCAAGTTTATTTATCACAAGCCCGCCGCTTTGTTTGGGTATAGGATCGTCAAAATCGTTACCGATTCGATGTCTCCCGAAATTCCCGCGGGCAGTTATATATTGGTCAAAAATATAGATGGCGCAGACGTAGAAGAAGGCGACGTAGTGGTGCATATACCGGCCTACGGTGCTTTTGCGGGTATGCCCATGACGCATAAATGCGTCAAAGGCCCCTACTATGACGTAAATTATCAGCAAACGTGCATTTTGACGCAGGGAACCAAAGAGGGCGCGCCGATAGACGCACCCGTGCCCATTGCCAACGTGCAATCGGTATATCTTCACACCATTGCCCATGCGGGCAGTTTCTTCGACTTTTTGACGAGTCGTTGGGGCGTCATCACGCTGGTGGCATTGCCTTGCTTGATCGTGGTGGTGCTGCAAATATCGCGCATGATACGAGCGGTGGTGGCCAAGCCCGACGAGGATAAGGTCAAAGAAGAGGCCGAGCGCATCGAAAAGGAGCGCGCCGAGGCGCAAAAGCAAGCCGTGTTGCAGTCGATGATTGGGCAGGATAGCGCCAACGGTGCGGCCGGCAGCAGCGGTGCCGTTGGTGATTTTGGCGACGTTATGGCCTATATTGCACGAGAAAAAGCCAAATCCGCCGAGGCAAAGCCCGACGACGGCGCACCGCCCAAAGAGGATGAAATGTCCTCTGTGTTGGCGTTCATTGCCAAGCAAAAAGCATTGGCGGAGGAACAAAAGAAAGACAGCGTAATAGACGATGGCGGCAAATAATGGCCGCCTTTTTTTTGCCTTGACGCGCGTCGGTGCTTGCTTTGAGCGCGCGTCGCCTTACATTCGTATCAAAAAACTGTTTCGCGATACGCCCTCTCGGGC
>CAMPCZ010000045.1 GCA_946648015.1 uncultured Clostridia bacterium | reverse complement strand
GCCTGTATCTCTTGGGTGCGCTCCACATCGCGTGAAATAGCGTCCGGCTCGGTGCCCAATACATCGGCCAACAGCAATTCATTGCCCTCCCAGTCGGTATTGAGAGGCTCGTCCAACGATATTTCGCATTTGCGCCGAGTGACTTTGCGCAAATACATCAATATTTCGTTTTCGATACACCGCGACGCAAACGTCGCCAATTTGATGTTTTTGTCGGCGTCGAACCCATTGACGGCTTTGATGAGTCCCATAGACCCCACCGAAATGAGATCGGCCACGTCGGGCACGGCGTTTTCGTACTTTTTGGCAATATACACGACCAAGCGCATATTGCGCTCGATAAGGCTACGCTTGGCTTCTTCGTCCCCCTCGGACATACGCCGCACCGCCTCGCGCTCTTCTTCCAACGACATAGGTTGCGGCAACGGCTCACCCGAAAGATAGTGCACCTCGCGAGCGTCATCGTATACGTCGAACAAACGCCTGAAAAACGCGCGAATTTTTTGCAAAAAACCCATAATCCCTCCTACAAGTTGTACGGCAACAATGCGTCGCACCCCGACAAGTTGTCCCGCGAATAGGCCACGTTGACACGCTCTATTGTATTCACCTGCCCGTCTCGATATATCTTGATGGCGTCGATTTGATAGAGTGCGAAAGTATTTTTTCCCAAAACCGTGCGCACTTCTATCTGCCCCTTTTCGCTCATGGTGCCGATGGTGGACTGCACTTTGGGCGACAAAAACACGACGCCTTTTCCATTGGGTGCCAACACGGTATTGCCCGTGTCATAAAACCCGCTGACGAACACAAATCGCTCCCCGTTGAATAGTTGCACCTTGACGGAATGGCGTTTTAGGCGCAACTCTCGCACCAAACCACGCACTTGTCGCACCAAATACAGCCCTATCGTGACGCTAGCGGCAAGTAGCGCCACCCTGCCACCCGTGGTGCTGATAGCGCCGAATGACAACTCGAACGCGCTGCCCGCGAACAGATAGTAGAGCCCGCCGAACGCAGCGGAAAGAACGGCGTAAACCACCAAGCACTTGCGCCACAACCTAAGACTATCGGATAGGGGCAGGCACACGGCTGAGAGCACGGCAAATTTGTAGAGAATGCGTGCCCAAAGGGGCGCAATATACAAAAAAGGAAAAACGAGCGCAGTGCCTACCGCCGCCGAAAAGAGAATGCGCCACAGGCTGGCCTTTTGCCTGAGCAAAATGCGCGTGAGATAGGCTAACAATATATCCAACGCCAAATTATCGGCAATGACCCACTCCACATACACGACCATACGCCCATTATAACCGGGCACAAGCGGGGTATTTTGGCAAAGGCTGTCATTTCGGGGGCTTTCTGCGCAAAAAAAATGCGCCCCGAAGGGCGCATATAGATTGGGCAGCGTCAGTTATTGTTGTGATCGTCGTTGCCCACAGAATGCAGGCGATTGACGAATTTGGGCACGCCTCCCATCGTGTAGCGAGGCTCCTCGGCCTGCGTGCGATTGAGCGGATTGGCGCCAAACTGGGATTGGGGTTGCTGCTGTTGCGCCGCTTGCGCCGCGCGCGCCGTGGGGCGCGATTGAAACCCTGTGGCAATGACGACCACGTCGAGCCTATCGCCCAACTCGGGAGCGATGTTGACGCCCCAAATGATATTGGCGTCGTCCTCCAACACGTCGTGCACCAAGTTGGTGGCGTCCTTTATCTCATCCACGGCAAAGTCGATGCCGGCTTGGTAGTAGATAATGAGGCCGGTAGCGTTGTAGATGGTGGTCTCGGTCAGTTGGTTGTTGACGGCTTGTTTGACGGCCTCCACCGCGCGGCCGGGGCCTTTGGCCGAGCCAATGCCTATGTGGGCATAGCCTTTGTCGCGCATGATGGTGCATATATCGGCAAAGTCGAGGTTGATGGTAAGAGGTTTGCTGATGAGGTCGCCTATGCCCTTGATGGCGTGTAGCAACACGTCGTCGGCTTGCGCAAAAGCGTTGTTGATGCTGGATTTGTCCAACTTGTCGTTGGGAATAACGATGAGCGTATCGACGTTTTCTTTCAGTTGCTCTATACCTGCCTCGGCATTGGACATACGGGGTTTGCCCTCGAACTCAAAGGGCTTGGTGACCACGGCGATGGTAAGAATATTCATCTCCTTGGCGATACGCGCGATGACGGGCGCCGCGCCCGTACCGGTGCCGCCGCCCATACCCGCGGCAATAAAGCAAAGTTCCACGTCCTTGAGCAAGCGCTTGATGTCCTCCTGACTTTCCTCCGCGGCCTCTTTGCCCTTTTCGGGGCGAGCACCCGCGCCCAAACCGCGCGTGCTTTCTTTGCCGATTTGCAACAATTTGATAGGCACCTTGGTATTGCTGCTGATGGCCTCCATCTTTACCTTGTACAGGGCTTGTACGTCGGTATTGACGGCCACAAAGTCGGTGCTATGCACGTCCTGCCCCATCAGGCGCATAATGGCGTTGCACCCTGCACCGCCTACGCCCACCAGCAATATTTTGCACACGTTGTTGTTGAACAGTTCAAAATTCTCTTCGCTTAAATCAAATTCGAGATTGTCTTCTTCGAGCATAGTCTCCTCCTTGTCGACCTATTTCCAAAAACGGTTGCGTTTTTTGTCCTCTTGGGCAAACGCATAGTGCGCTATACCTATAAGCCCCGCGTGCATCGGTTTTTTGTACTCGGGACACATATTGGGCGCAATATAGCGCACCTTTCTATTCATTTTTTTGCTGAGGCAATCCTCCGCGCCGCGCAGAGCCAACCCCCCGCCCATCAAGTACATACCCGCCGTGATGGACATCATATCGTCGAACTCCTGCAAAATGCAATGCACGTTGTTGGCAAACACGGCAATGCACTCGGCAATGTAGGACTGCACCGTGGATATGGGAAAACTTGCGTCGGTATGCTCGCCGTCGGCACCCACCACGTCCACCGTGTAGCAGTCGCTCTCCCTCGCCTCGTAGGAAAGATCGGTCTTGTCGTACAACGCCTCGGCAGAGGCAAAGGGTATGTCCAACCCCTCCTGCAACCAAGCCGCAAACACGCCCTTGCCGCAAGGGAACGACCGCATATACATGATGCCGTCGCCGCGCATCAGCGCCACCGTAGAGGACAAATACCCCGCGTCGATGGCAAGTACCACGCCGTTGTCGCGCACGGTCGAATCGAACACGCACATCATCTCGGCATACATACCGCAAGTATACTCCACCTCGGCGACGCCCACGCGCTGAAACACTTTGTCGAGAAACTCTATCACGCGGCGTTGGCAGGCTATGTAGGACAAATATCCCATGAGCTCCTCGGTGTAAACGCCCTCGGGGTCTACCAATTTTTTGTTGCCTTCCACCGTAAAGAAGACCGAGGAACGATTGATGACGCAAGCGGTCATATCGTTGTCAAACGGATTGCCTTTTTTGAAGAGCGCTTCGATATCGGCACGCTCCACCTTGCGCTTTTTGGCAAACGAGGTCTGCGTGCGCGCCGTTTTTACGCGGCAAAACTCACTGGGGACCGCGACGTACAGCCTCTTGAACCGCACGCCTGCATCGCGCATACGAGTCACAGCCTGTGCGATGGCGTCGGCGGTATTGTCGCCGTCCACCCACTCGCCGTCGTAGTAGCCGTCGTGCGGTTGCTGGATAATTTGCTTAACGGAAAAAATCCCTTTATTGGGCTTTTCTACCGCCAAAATGCGTATTTTGGACGAGCCGATATCCATTACGACGACTTCTTGTGTGCGCGACATGACCTTCTCCTCGGTTGATTTAACTTAATTATAGTGCAGAAAGAGCCGAAGTGTCAATACACTAAGAGCAAATAAAAAAGTATTTTATTCCGCGTATGCGCGATTTATGCGAAAAAATCAGAAGACGTAAGCGTCGGTGGTAACATAGTCGTGTTCCGCCCACACCCAACTGCCTTTGGTGAGGTCGTAGTAGATATACCCGGTGCGGCGGTGATAGTCTTGCTCGTCAAACGTCTTGTACAACTCGAGCGCCACACGCAAGTGCTGCTTGACGTCCACCGAGTCGATATTGTCGATGCGCACCACGACGCCCGTGCGCAAAGTAACGTAGGCAGTGGCGTTCTCGATGGTGATAGAGGAAAAGAAATGCCAAAATTGCAGTTGTTCGTTGTCCGAAACGTAGCCTATTTGTTTGAGGCAGGCGTTAATGGGATCCGTATCGTCGAGATAGGCGCCGACCGTGGGCGAAACCACTTTGTTGCCGACGTTGATATGCGTGGCCATTTTGTATAAATCGTCGTCTATGCCCACCACGTCCAAAATTTTGAGATCGGTGTCTATGATGGCAAACTTTTCATTGACGCCCGCTACGGCAATGCTCATAACGGGAGTGCGCATATTGACGTGAATGATGACGGAAGAGGGAAACTTGCGCTCGATAGTGACCACCTCCAGATAGGGAAAACTCTCCTCTACCCGCAGTCTGGCATTGTTTTCGTTGAGCAAAAATATGTTTTGACCGTGTTCGATTTTGGAAGAGTCGATAATGGCAGTCTTGTCGATATAGTCGGAATACACCTCGTTTTGAACCGTAATGCTACTGACCGTAAAAACCGTCATATTCAGCAAAACGAATACGACGATGACGACGACTACGGCTATAAACGCAACTATTCTTCCGTTACCTTTCATCCAACCTCTCGATATCGGCGCCGAGAGAAGCGAATATTTGCTCTATCCTCTCGTAACCGCGGTCGATAAGACCGATATTGTCTATTGTAGATACGCCCTCGGCACCAAGAGCGGCCATCACCAATGCCGCACCCGCACGCAAATCGCAACAAGTCGTGTTTGCACCCACCAAACGCCGACCGCGTACCACGGCGGTGCGCCCCGTAACCTGGATATCCGCACCCATTTTGGCCAGCTCGCGCGCCAAGGCAAAGCGACTCTCGAACACACGCTCGCATATTATGCCTTGGCCGGTTGCCATACTGTCGTAAGCCAAAGCCAAAGCCTGCATATCGGTGGCAAAGGCGGGATAGGGCCCGGTAGTGCAACTGAACGCCTGTGGCCTGCCATCGGAACGCACTTGTATTCTATCACAACCCGCATTGACCGCGCAAGAGGATTTGGCAATTTTGTTGATCAATGCCTCGCAATGCTCGGCCGATACGCCCGCCACCTCTACCTCGCCGCCTACTGCGGCCGTAGCCGCCACGACTGTGGCCGCCACTATTCTGTCGCCTACGGGACGGTATCGCACGCCGCGCAACGCTCGGCCACCGTGCACTACGATGCGTCGCCCCTCTTGGCGTAGATCTGCGCCCGCTTTTTGCAAAAAGTGCAAAAGGTCTATCACCTCCGGCTCTACGGCGACGTTTTCGAGCACGCTTTCGCCGCTGAGGGAAACGGCAAAACACACCAAATTGACGGTGGCGCCCACGCTGGGATATGCCAATCGAAACTCGGCGCCTCTTGGCGCCGTGGCCCAACAGTGCAATCTATCCTCTTGTATCGAATACTCGACGCCCATAGCGGCAAGACCCGAAAGGTGTATGTCTATTGGTCTGGCACCGATGACGCAGCCTCCCGGATAGCCCAACGACGCCTTGCCCAAACGCCCCAGCAAGCCGCCCAACAAAAACAAGGACGAGCGCATACACCCCGCCAACGGCGAAATACACTCCGCTTTTGAGAGCCGACGACAATCCACCCGAATTCGGTCGCCCTCGAACGCGGCATTTGCGCCCAAGTCACGCAAGATGGTGAGCATGGCCTCTATATCGCTAAGGTGCGGGCAAGCCTCCAGCACCACTTCGTCCTCTATCAAAACACACGCCGCAAGCAGAGGCAACACGGCATTTTTGGCGGCGGGCACGGTATATGCGCCCCATAAGGGGCGATTTCCTCTAACGCGTAGGTATGACATATTTCAGTGTATGATATGTGCGGCGGCATTGATACGGTCGATGGACAGTAGCACCCCCACGCCTGAGGCAAAGCACACCAAGGACGAACCGCCGAAACTGACGAAGGGCAAGGGCACGCCCGTGGGTGGCACGCACCCCGTTACGACAGCCACGTTGAGTAGGGATTGCAACGCTATGACCGAGGTAATGCCATAGGCCAACAGAGCGGCAAAGCGATTGGAGGAAGCGGACGCTATGCGATACCCCGAATATACCACGAACAATAT
Source organism: uncultured Clostridia bacterium (assembly GCA_946648015.1). GTDB lineage: Bacteria > Bacillota > Clostridia > Christensenellales > CAG-1252 > RUG14300. The sequence continues at coordinate 6,616 of CAMPCZ010000045.1, read as the reverse complement.
GAGCGCCATGACGGCTACCGCGCCCACTAAGCCCCATTCCTCCCCTATGACGGAAAAGATAAAATCGCTCTCGGCAAAGGGCAAAAACATATACTTTTGACGACTATGCAAAAACCCAACGCCAAACCATCCGCCCGACCCCAACGCATAGTAGGACTGTATGAGTTGATAGCCTTCTCCTTTGGGACTGGCCCACGGGTCGACAAAGGCGAGCAAGCGTTGCAAACGATAGGGCTCGATGGCGACGAGTACGGGCACAGCCACGACGATGGGCACGGCTAACAAAGCAAAATATTTGCCTTTGGCACCGCCGGCGTACAGGGTAAGCAATACCAAACCCAGCATGATCATCGTCACCGACATATTGGGCTCCAACAACAACAAAACGCAAAACGCGGCACCTATGCCAAGCGGTGGCAAAATCTTGCGAAAGGTATCCAGCCCGTATCGATCTGCATAGCATGCCACCGACAAGACGAAGGCAAACTTGGCTATCTCGGAGGGTTGCATACTGAAAAACCCCATATGGAGCCACCGCCTCGCGCCGTAACTTTCGACGCCCAACGCGGGGATAAACACCAATCCCATCAGCACGAAAGAGACCACCAGCAAAGGGATCTGACATTTGCGCACCCACTTGAGCGGCACACGGGACAAGCCGATCATGACGGCTACTGCAATGGCAAAAGCAACCGCTTGCTTTTTGACGTAGTAGAACGCGTCGTCATACTTGTACTCGGCCGTGTAGTACGAGGCCGAATATAGCATGACTAGACCGAACAAAGACAAAGCGATGACCGCAACAAACAGCGGAATGCCGAAGCGGCGGCGCACGGCTAGATACTGCGGCAGCGGCGCATTAGAGATAGCGGCGGATTTGCTTTTCAAAATCGATCCCTCTTTCCACATAGGAGGTATAGGCGTCAAAACTACTGCAAGCGGGTGAAAATAAAACGTTGTCCGTATCGGCTTGCAACGCTTTTTTTACCGCCTCGGCAAGCGTAGGTACATAGTCGCAGCGCGATATACCGAAATCGGCCGCAGCCTCGGCGATACGCTTGCCTGCCGCGCCGAAACACACCAACACGACGTCCGCCCCGAGGCTCATAAACAAGCGCGTAAAGTCTTCGCCTTTGTCGTAGCCGCCCAACAGCAGCGCGGTGCTACCCACCATTTGACGCAACGCGGCAATGGTGGCCGAAGCGTTGGTGCCTTTGCTATCGTTGTACACAAAGGGTTTGGTAAACGTAAGTTGCTCCACTCTCATTCGCTCGCCCTTATACCCCAAAATGCCTTCGACAAATTGCGGTCTATACCCCACCGTAGCCACCGCAAGGGACAAAGCGCACAACACGTTGTACACGTTGTGTTTGCCTGCAAGAGGCAACTGCTCTACCCCCGCAAGGCAACGAATATTGTCGCCGTCGCGCACGTAGAGAGCGCGCTTGGACACAAAGGCCGTACAGGTTTCGTCCGCCATCGAATAGGCATAACACATTTTGCCCTCTACTCGCGGCAAGTCGGGATCGTCGGCATTGAGCGCGTACACCTTGGCGGCGCCTATCAACTTACACTTGGCCTCACGGTAGGCGTGCATAGTGCCGTGCCATTCGATGTGGTCGGGCGCGATGTTGGTGATGGCCGCGGCATAGGGGCGAAAAAAGACGCTTTGGTGGCACTGAAAAGAACTCATCTCCACCACCGCCACGTCTACCCCCGCACTGAGCGAACAAAAGGGAACTCCCACGTTGCCCACGGCGCGAGCCTTGACGCCCGCCGCCGACAGCATGGCCTCTATTTCCTTGACGGTGGTCGTCTTGCCGTTGGTACCCGTAACGGCGATGATTTTTCCATCGAAAAACAAATAGCCCAAATCGGGCTCGGATATGGTAGGCACGCCTTTGTCGGCCAACAGCCTTAGCAATGGATGGTCGGGTTTGACGCCCGGACTCAGTACGGCGCAGTCGTAATCGGAGGCCTGCACTTTGGCATAGGTATGTTGATACGCGCCCTCGTGGTCGTAGTCATCGTAAAATCGGCACGACGCCCCCGCCTCTTGCAATCGGTCGAACGCTGCCATGCCACTGCGACCTTTGCCTACTATCAGAATACGTTTATTTTGCCATTCCATTGACGCCCCAATACACTCCCGCCACGGCAACTGCCGCGGCCAAGCAAGTGAGGGCTACGTAGAGAGCGCATACCTTGGCTTCACTCATCCCCTTGCGCTGCAAATGATGGTGCAATGGCGCCATCAAAAACACGCGTTTGCCATGGCTCAACTTGAAGTAGCCTACTTGCACTATTACTGTTATGCAACTGACCACGTACATTATGCCTAGCAACGGAAGATAGAACGTCAGGCGCGAAAAGACGGCCACGCAACACACCGCGCCGCCCAGCGCCATGCTGCCCGTGTCGCCCATAAACACTTTGGCGGGAGAGGTATTAAATAGCAAGAAGCCCAAAAGCCCGCCCAATACCGAGGCGCAAAACACGTTGAGATCGCCCAACAGATCGGCCATTGCGGGCGTAAAGGCGGCAAGGATGCCCAGCATGACCGAAGCGCCCGCCATATAGACGGCCGTCGTATTGGCGGCAAGCCCGTCCAACCCGTCTGTCAAATTGACGGCGTTGGTCCCCGCAATGTATACGAAGGCCACCAACGGAAAGATCCAATAGCCAACGTCCACGGTACCCCAAAAGGGGACGAACACCAAAGTGGATATGGTCGGATTGCGCCATGCGTACCAGCACAAAACGGCGGCAATGCCCAACTGCGATATGATTTTTTGGTAGGGGCGCAAGCCTTGGTTGTCGTGTCGTTTGATTTTGAGCAAGTCGTCCAAAAAGCCGATGACGGCATAGGCCAACGTGGCAATGGCGGCGACGCGTGCAAACCCCCAACCTTTGCCGAAAGCCAGAGCCGTGACGGCGCATGGCAATATAAATATCCACCCACCCATAGTGGGGGTACCGGCCTTGGCGCTGTGCTCCTCAACGTAGTGCAATATGGGTTGTCCGGCCTTGAGGCGAGCGGCCGCCTTGATGACGATGGGGCCCAACGCAACCGACAGCGCAAAGGATACCGCGAGGGCAATGACCCACCAATATAGCGCGCTCATTTGAGTCGCTCCAACACGTCGAAGTCACTGTAGGGTACTTTGGCGCCCCCTATCTCGATGGTAGTCTCGGCGCCTTTGCCGGCTATCAGTACGCAATCACCCGCGCCGCTCGTACGGTACGCCTCGCGAATGGCGCTCTCGCGGTCCAATATGACGCTATAGTTTTGGTCTATCTCTATACCCGCCTCTATGCCCGCGATGATCGAAGCCGGCGATTCGCTACGCGGATTATCATTGGTGATATATACGTAATCTGCCAACTGAGAGGCGATGCGCCCCATGAGATGGCGCTTATCTTTGTCGCGATCGCCACCGCAACCGAATACGACCGTCAACTTACCCTTGGTTTGGGTGCGCGCTGCCTCTATGGCATTGCGCAGTCCGTCGGGCGTATGGGCATAGTCCACCACAAAACGCACCTCGCCCACGTCCACCACGTTGAATCGCCCGGGCACCGAAAGGTGCTGTAAGGCTTGGCACACGAAGGTAGGCGATACGCCCAAGTAGCCCGTAACGGCGGCTACGGCAAGCACATTGTACACGTTAAATCTTCCGTGCAGATCGGCCTCTATAGGCAACACCATATCGTAGGCATTGACCACAAAGCGCAGCCCCTCGCGCTCGTCCCGCACGTTGACGGCAAACACATCGGCGGGATTGTCCAGACCGTAGCTCAGCAAAGGTATACGCCGCGCTTGCAAAATTTTTTGCCCCCAACCGTCGTCGGCATTGATAACGCCGAGCGAGGTATAGGCAAGGTCGAACAGTTGCATTTTGGCATTGGCATACTCGGACATATCGGCGAAGAAATCGAGATGGTCTTGGGTAAGATTGGTAAATACCATCGCCTTGAACCGCAGCCCTGCTACTTTGCGCCAATAGGCCGCGTGCGCCGACACTTCCAAAAATACGTATTTGACGCCGCGCTCGACAAGCGAGGCCAATAGCGGCATAAGCTGTTGGGGATCGGGGGTCGTCAAGGTGGGCGGCAACAACAATTTGTCGGCCACCACGCCCAAGGTGCCTATATAGGCGGCGGCAAGGCCTGCCGTGGCAAACACGCGTTGCAACATATAGGCCACGCTCGTTTTGCCGTTGGTCCCCGTAACGCCCACCAACACAAGGTCGGCCACGTCTACGCCATAGTAGTGCGCGGCAATGCGCGACAATGCCGAGCGCGTGTCGGCCACCACCATTTGGGGTGCGTCGGTCGCCACCAACCGATTGCCCACCACGCAACTTGCGCCGCGTTGCACTGCCTCGAGCGCCGCTTCGTGTCCGTCGTGCCGCTTGCCCTCCAAACAAACGAAAAGATTGCCCGCCCGCACCTCGTCGGGGTGCGTCGCTATGCCGTCGAAGATAGCGTCGCCAAACAGATTGCCGTTGATGATAGATTGCAATTCGTGTAGATACATAGTTGCCTCCTATCGCCATCATACCACCATTGACGCGGCCTTTGACGTGGCGGGCAAAACTAGTCAAAATATTACACAAACCATACTATATTGCCTATTTGCGCCTACTATCCCATGTCCACGAATAGCACGCATTTCGAGGTACATTCGCTGCCCGCCACCGGAAATTGGTACACTACGCGGCTGCCCTCGCCGCCCGCTTCGAGATAAATGCCGTGCTTGCGGCATAGCGCCTGCACTTCGCCATAGGTCTTGCCCAAGCAATCGGGCATAACGAAAGTGGGCAATTCTTCCACGTTGGCCTGCGGGACGTCGAGGTAGGCCGCCACGTTGGCAAAAATCTCACCCACATAGGGCGCGGCCACTTGCGAGCCGTAGTATAGCCCTTGCGGCTCGTCGACGTAGAGCAACGCCACGTATTGCCGACTGCCCGCCGACAAAAAGCCGATGAAAGAACTGAGATATTTGCCGCGATCGATCGCACCGTTTTTGTATTTTTGTGCGGTACCCGTTTTGCCGCCTATTTCGTAGCCTGCCACCCCCGCAAGTCTGCCGCTGCCGTTGTTGACCACGCCCAGCAATAGTTGGCGCACCAGCGCCGACGTAGAGGGTTTGAGTACCTGTTTGGCTTGGGGCACGCTTTGATAAACCAATTTGCCATCGGCTTGCACGCGCTCCAACACGCGCGGCGTATACAACAGTCCTCCGTTGACGCAAGCCGTTACCGCGCGGGCAAGTTCGAGCGGCGTAACGGCGATGGCCTGCCCAAATCCGATACGAGCAAGGTCTACCGGCTTGACGGCGTCCTCGGGCAATAAGAGACCGCTGGCCTCGCCCGACAAATCCACGCCCGTCTTTTGCGTCAGGCCAAATAGGCGAAAATACTCGTACATTTTGGCGGTGCCCACGCGAAGAGCCAATTCCATAAAGGCGCAGTTGCAACTGTTTTGCACGGCTTCGGCAAAGGTTTGACTGCCATGCCCCTTGGTTTTCCAACATTTGATGCGCTGTCCGTCCACCTCTTTGGATCCGGCGCAATAAAATGTGTCGTCAAGATCCGCCACGCCCTCGTTGACGGCGGCGGCCATCGTGATGATCTTGAAGGTAGAGCCCATCTCATACACGTTGCTCACCGCCGACATTTTGCACATGGCAAACAAGGCGTCCAAATCGTCGCGCGGCACGTTATTGAGGTCAAACGAGGGTGCTTCGGCCATGGCAACTATGCCGCCCGTATCGTCCAGCACCAAACACGACGCGCTTTTGGCGCCGTACTTGCGGTACGCGCTATCGACGGCGCTCTCGGCAAAGAACTGTATGCTTTTGTCTGCGGTGAGCACGATATCCATACCCTCTACGGCGGGCACGTAGCGTATGGCGTCCGACAAACTGTTGCCGCGTATGTCGGCCTCGGTCAGTTGATATCCGTTGAGCCCGCGCAAATAATCGTCATAGTAAAGTTCCAGCCCCGTCTGCCCCTTGGTGTCGGCGTCGGTAAACCCCAACAATTGGCTCATAAAATTGCCGTAGGGGTAGTAGCGACTGATATCGCGTGAGAAATACACCCCTTTGGGGGCGGCTTGCATGAGGGCAAGCACCTGCTCTTTGGGCAGTTTTTTTGCCACCGTTACCTCGGAAACGCCGGTTCTTGCCACCTTGGAAAGCACCGAGTCGTATTCGAGGTACAGAGCGTCGGCGATGACTCGTGCAAGATGGGGTGCGTCTTGCACCTCTACCGGTCGCACGTACAGCGTATAGGCAGTGTCGGTACCCGCCAACAAAAGCCCGTTTCGGTCGTAAATGCCACCGCGAGTCGCCACCAAGGGCACGTCGCGCGTCCATTGGTCGAGCGCTTTGGCCTGCAACGATCGCCCGTCTATTATCTGCACATAGAACAACTTGCCTGCCACGATACAAAAAAAGAAGGCTATCGCAAGCATTGTCGCCAATAACCTTCTTTTGAATTTGATTTGTGATACCAACCCCTCTTAACCTCCTATGGCGCTATTGAGCCAATCACACAAAGAGTCAAACCAGTTGGTCGTGGGCTTTTGCTCGGCATACGGAGCCAATTCC
>CAMPCZ010000044.1 GCA_946648015.1 uncultured Clostridia bacterium | reverse complement strand
GCAAATACTTCGTGCTTGCACGCTTGCTTCTATTATAGCACCAATACCCCCAAAGCGCAACTATTCTGGGGACGGGCACGCATTTTCGCCCCGATCGCACCAAAGGAGAGAAAAAGAGGAAATAGCCCGCACTCTTTTTGGATCAATCGTTTGCTTTTCGCGATTGTTTTGATATATAATACAGTAAACTGTATAAAGGGAAGTATACCGATATGTGGATGCAACAAGAATTGTTTAGCGAGCCCGAAGTGCTCGTAAAGGCGCTCGCCGTCAACCTCGACAAAAGCAAACAGATTGCCGCCGAGGTCAAAGCGCGCGGCATCAAAAACATTACCGTCATCGGGCGTGGTTCTTCGGACAACGCCGGGCTTTGTTTCAAGTATTTTACCGAGATAATGACGGGCATTCCCGTAGGCACCGCGCACCCCTCGGTGGTGACGATGTACAACGCCGCCGTAGACTACAGCGACCACATGGTGGTGGCCATCTCGCAGTCGGGGCGCAGCATCGACACCGTGGCCGTGATGGACAACGCGCGCAAGCACAAGGCGCTGACGGTGGCCGTCACCAACGATATGCAGTCGCCTTTGGCCGGTAGTGCGCACTACGCCTTGGATATGGCGGCGGGGCAAGGCACCGCGCTGGCCGCTACCCGCACCTTTGCGGCGGCTCTGGCAGTGCTGTACCAACTGACGGCGTGCTTGGCCGGCAACCCCAAGTATATAGACGAGCTCAAAGGAGTGCCCGCACTTTTGCAAACCGTGATGGACGCCGTGCCCGCCATACGCCGCATGGCCAAGGCGGTGGCCGACCAAAACGAGTTTATCGTGCTCAGCCGCGGCATCATGCAAGGCATCGGCAAGGAGTTGGCGCTCAAGTTCAACCAATGCTGCTACAGCTTTTCGCAATTCTACTCCATCACCGATTTTATGCATGGGCCGTACGCCCTGCTGGAGGAAGGCGTCAACGTAGTGCTGTTGGCTCCCGAAAACGAGTGTGCCGACAACTACTTCGACATAGCCACCCGCGCCAATCTGCTGGGCGCCAATCTATATATCTTTTCGGATAGCGACCGCGTGCTCAACTTTGCCAAAGAAGGCATGAAGATGCCCTCTACCGACATAGTATCGAGCGCTTTCGTATACGGCATGACGGTACACCTCTTTGCCATGTACGTGGCCGTCGAAAAAGGGCTGGACCCCGATTTTCCGCGCAACCTGAAGCGCGTAACCATTACCAAGTAGGTATCCGCATTGCGGAAACATATACCCTGTTGAGGAGGAATTTATGGCAGAAATCATTTATCTGACCAAAGAAGGCTACGAAGAAAAACAAAACGAGTTGGATTATCTCATCCACACCAAACGTCCCCAAGTGGTGGAGGCCATAAAAGTGGCGCGTGAGTTCGGCGACTTGAGTGAGAATGCCGAATACGACGCCGCCAAAAACGAGCAAGGCCGCATAGAGGACCGCATCCGCGAATTGGAAGCACTTTTGGCCAACGCACGCATTTTGGACGACGCCAACGCTAATAAAGACGTGGTATCGGTAGGCACTTCCATCGTGCTGTTCGACGAAGATATGGAAGAAGAAATAGAGGTGTCCATCGTCAGCACGGTAGAAGCCGACTTTACCAAAGGCAAGATCAGCAATCAATCCTTGCTGGGTCAAAGCCTCATCGGCAAGAAAGCCGGCGACGAAATCGAAGTGAAGGCCCCGGCCGGGACGTCCAAATTTCGCATTGTCAAGGTAGGCAAATAAGGAGGGGAATATGCCCGACGAAATCATCGATCAAGTAGACCTCAACCAACCAGACCTCAACGACGCCGAGATGAACGAGGCCAAACGCGTGCGCCTCGAAAAACTCAACGCCTTGGTTGCCGAGGGCAAAGACCCCTATGAAATAACCGTCTATCCCAAGACCCACACCTCGCTGGAAATCAAAAACAACTACGACCTTTTGGAGGGGCAAACGGTGGCTGTAGCCGGCCGTATGACCGCCAAGCGCGTGATGGGCAAGGCCTCTTTCGCTCACCTGTTGGACGGCGAAGGCAGCCTGCAATTCTACGTGCGCCGCGACGACGTGGGCGAGGAGCCCTACCGCTATTTCAAGCAAATGGATATAGGCGACATCGTGGGCGTTAAGGGCGTGGTATTCAAGACGCAAACCCAAGAGATTAGCGTGCACGCCACCGAAGTGGTGCTGTTGAGCAAGGCGCTGCGCAGTCTGCCCGAAAAGTTTCACGGACTGAAAGATACCGACCTCAGGTATCGTATGCGCTACGTCGACCTCATCGCCAACCCCGAAGTGAAAAACACCTTCGTCTTGCGCTCTCGCATCACCTCCGAGGTGCGCCGCTATCTCGACGGATTGGGCTTTTTGGAGGTGGATACCCCCATGCTCAACACCATACCCGGCGGCGCCAACGCGCGCCCTTTCATCACGCATCACAACGCGCTGGATATAGATATGTATATGCGTATCGCCACCGAGTTGCACCTCAAACGCCTGATAGTGGGCGGGTATGAGAAGGTGTACGAGATAGGACGCCAATTCCGCAACGAGGGCATGGACACCACCCACAATCCCGAGTTTACCACCGTAGAATTGTACCAAGCGTATGCCGACTACCACACGATGATGGACGTGGCCGAGGGTCTGTTCCAATCCATTGCCAAAAACGTGCTGCACACCGACAACATTACCTACCAAGGTACCGAGATCAAGATCGCCGGCAAGTGGCAACGCCTTACGATGGCCGAAGCAGTCAAGCAGCAAACGGGCGTGGACTTTATGACCAGCACCATAGAGGAAGTGTACGCGCAAGTGAAAGAAAAAGGCCTGGCGCTCGAGCCGAATCTCAGCTGGGGCAAGGCCATGGCCGAAATGTTCGACGCCTACGTAGAGGAGAAATTGGTGCAACCCGTGTTTATCACCGATTATCCCGTGGAAATCTCGCCTCTCGCCAAAAAGAAGCCCACCGACAAGCGTTTGACCGAGCGGTTCGAGTTCTTCATTTTGGGGCACGAATTCGGCAACGCTTTTTCGGAATTGAACGACCCCATCGACCAACGCGAGCGCTTTATGGCGCAGGTGCGTGCGCGGCAAGCGGGCGACGACGAGGCGCAAATGCTCGACGAAGACTTTTTGTGCGCGCTGGAGTACGGTATGCCACCCACGGGCGGTATGGGCATAGGCATCGACCGCATGGTGATGCTGTTTACGGACAACGTTTCTATACGCGACGTGTTGCTCTTCCCCACCATGAAACCCATCAAAAAATAGGCGCCGAAAGCGCCGTCCACTTGGCTCGGCTTTGCCGCCGAGTATAAAAAAAGGCGTAGCGACAAGATCGCTACGCCTTTTTTCGTTACTCTCAGTCGTCGGCCAAAATGAGGTGACCCGAAAGTGCCATATAGATGATGTCGATGACGTTCAGGAACCAGCCCCACCCCACGAAGAGGAAGAGTACGAACATGACGATGCTTACGCCGTCCTTCTTGTCGGCGGCACGACTGCCACGCACCAACAACTCGATGACCCAACCCACGAAAGGTATGATCAACAATATGACTTTGAGCAAAACGCTTTGGCTATTAAACCATTTGTAAAAAGTTTTGAGTTCCATATCATATCTCCTTTAATTTGGTAACACTATTGTATCATTACGCACGACGTTTGGCAACTATTCGCGCCGATTTTCGCCGATCCAAACGAAAACCCACCGCCAAGGCGGTGGGCACACGCTTTGGCTTTTATTGTTCGTCCGGCACCTCGTCGGTGGCGGGCGCGCCGTCGGGCAATTCGTCGACGGGCGCATCTTGCACCTCGCCCACAGGCACTTCTTGCGCCTTGGCAAAGTCGCCGAACAGACGGTCTACGTCCGCTTTGTAGATGGTTTCGCGCTCAAAAAGTTCACCGACCATGGCGTCCATCACGCTGCGATGGGCACGCAACTCGGACAGGGCGCGTTGGTAGGCGTTGTCCATGATCTTTTTGATTTCGGCGTCTATCTTGCTGCTCATATCGTCCGAAATATCCGAATGAGTGCCCCAGCTCTTGCCGACAAAGACCTCTTGATCGCCGCCCAAGTACACGCAACCCAAATCGCTCATACCCCACTCGGTAACCATAGAGCGAGCCAAGGCCGAAGCGCGCTGAATGTCGTTGGAAGCGCCCGTCGTAACGTCTTTGATGACGATCTCTTCGGCCGCGCGGCCGCCCAACATCATACAGATCATATCGAGCAACTTGCCTTTGGACATATGCATATCGTCGGCTTCGGGACGGGTAAGGGTATAGCCGGCCGCCGCGCCGCGAGGAATGATGCTGACCTCTTGCACGTCGTCGCAATTCTCCAACACGCGCGCCAAGATGGCATGGCCCGACTCATGGTATGCGGTGATGCGCTTATCCACCTCGGTAACGATGCGGCTCTTCTTTTGGGGGCCCATCATAGCCTTGTTGATACCCTCGAGGATATCCTCCATCAAAATGGTAGTGCGGTTGTGTCTGGCCGCCAAAATGGCCGCCTCGTTGAGCATATTTTCGATATCCGCGCCCGTAAAGCCCACGGTCAAGCGCGCGATGGTATGAAAGTCGATATCGCCCGACAAAGGTTTGTTGCGTGCGTGCACGCGGCAAATCTCCTCTCTGCCCTTTACGTCGGGCACGTTGACGTAGATCTGGCGGTCAAAACGCCCCGGACGCATCAAGGCCGGGTCGAGAATATCGGCACGGTTGGTGGCCGCCATAATGACGATGCCGTCATTGGCGTCGAATCCGTCCATCTCCACCAGCAACTGGTTGAGGGTCTGCTCGCGCTCGTCGTTACCGCCGCCCAAACCTGCGCCGCGTTGGCGACCGACCGCGTCTATCTCGTCGATAAACACGATACAGGGCATACATTTTTTGGCTTGCAAAAACAAATCGCGCACACGAGAAGCGCCCACACCCACAAACATCTCCACAAAATCGGAGCCCGTTATGGAGAAGAAAGGCACGCCCGCCTCGCCGGCTACGGCTTTGGCAAACAAGGTTTTGCCGGTGCCCGGAGGGCCTACTAACAGCACGCCCTTGGGTATGCGCGCGCCGACTTTGGTAAACTTGGCGGGGTTGGACAAGAACTCCACTATCTCTTTGAGTTCCTCTTTTTCCTCCTCGGCGCCGGCCACGTCGGTGAAACGCACCTTCGAGGAGCGCACCATCACGGCGCGGTTGTTGCCGAAATTCATCGCCTTGTTGTTGGCATTGGTGCTTTGGCGCATCAAAATGACCAAGAACACGCCCGACAACGCCACGATGAGCAGCATGGGCAATATGCTCGACCAGATAGAGCCGGACGAAGGATTGTCAAAGCGCAAGTCGATGGTGGCGTCGGGGTGGGCGCCGTTGTACGTGGCCACCAACTCGGGCACCGACGTGCGGTGATCCACATAGACGAAAGCGTCGTATTGATCGGGGAAGCGACCGGCTTTGATCTTGCTATTTTTGTACAACAAATAGGCTGTGTAGTTGCCGTCTATGGCGACAGACGATATCTCTCCTGCGTCCAACTTTTCGAGAAATTGGCCATAGGTGATCTCGTTTTTGGCGCCAAAGACATTGGCCGCATACATAGCGAGCAGCACGATGGCCGCTATTACCAGCACTATGATGACGATACGAACAATGGTATTCTTTTTCAACGTAACCTCCGCTTTTTCTGAGAAAAAGTCTTTTTGTAGGCGGCAGGGCATCGTATGGCCCGCGCCATTCTTTATTATATCATAATATAGCCGTCAACTCAACTCTATTTGGGCGTATTGACGGCAAAAAAAACGACTGCCGATAGTATTTGCAACCCAATGGTGCCCAATACCTATTCTACCTGTATGGCAAAAGTATATTCCAAACCCTCGTATACCAAGGTCGCTTTGGTTTGGCCGACTTGGGCAGGCGCAGGCATCTCGACGTCGACGCCCGCCACCGCTTTCCAGTTGTGCCAAACGTAAACCTCGCTGCCATCGGTCATCACTGCGTACAAATTGAGCGCGACAGGGGCGGGCACCTCACCCACCGCACAGCGCACCACTTCGTCGGCGCCCGTCTCTATCCGCCAGCGTACGGGGGCCAAAACGCCCACGCCTATGCGATAGCGCGCCAACGTTTCGCCGTCTACCGAAACGGATACGTACCGTGCGCCCGCCTCGAGCGTTTCGCCGTCGGCCACGTCCAACGTGAGCGGCGCGTAATCGTCCCGCCCCATAGTATACGGCACGTCGTATGCGTGCGCAAAGTCGACCGATAAACGCACCTCTTGCCAGCGGAACGCATCGCCCACCGCATAGGATAGGGGCGCTTCGACCAAACGCACCGCCCGCACCTCGTCCTCGACGGCCGACACCTGCAACGTGCAGGCGAAAGTGCCGTACGCGGGGTGGGTCGCTTCGAAGTGCAAGGTATATGCGCCCGCAGTGACGACGGTGCCCGTCTCGCGCAAGTCGAACTCGTCGGCACGCGTTTCGGTGCCGTTGTTGTACACGTAGTATACCGCAAATGCCGAGGGTGCCAGCACTTGGTTGCGATAGACGTTGGGCTCCAAAGACTCGGCGCGTATACCCGTGGCCGCCACGGCGGACACGGTGATGGGCACCTCCAAGGTGAGATTGGCCACGCCCACTACCACCGACGTCATGCCCATTTCGGCCACAACGGGCGTATAGTTAAGGTCGCGGGCCGACACCACGTAGCGTTGCGTGTCGGTGTAGTATATCTCCACCTCCACGCCCTCTATCGACACGGTTTCGCCCACAACGTAGGCGGACTTTTGGGGCGGGGTAACAAGATATAGCGCCGAAGCGGGGCGCGACACCACGCGCAACGTCATGGTGGTGGTATAGGTTTTGCCTCCCTCCTCATAACTGACCGTTACGCTTTTGGGCCCCACGCCCGTGGTGTTGAGAGCAGAGGTCATATCGGCAGACACGGCCTCGGTGCGCACGCTGTTGTCGCTATAAAAAACGTGTATGGTACACCCCGCTACGTCCAAAGATTCCCCTTCGTAATAGTTGGTTTTGAGGGGCATATCGGCTATTTCGATGTGGGTGACGGTGGCTTTATTACACGCCGTGAGCACAGCCGAAAGCGCGACGACGACAAAGAGCAACCCGAATAAAATCCATTTTTTCATAACTCTATTATATTATTTATTAGGTCGCTTGTCAACATACACATTTCTTGACAAGTGTACCCATTTGGGACTATAATGCAACTATGAACGACTACGAACTCAGCAAATTGGCGGATATGATGGACGAGGATGCGGTGACCCTCTACGACTACGACTTGGAGGAATTGCTGCCCCAAGACGAGGCCGACGCCGCCGAATTCAAGCAAAAATATCTGCGGTTTTACGACGATATCAAAACCAATCCGTACGACGATTGGTGAAAAAACGCCGCGGGCCTTGCCGCGAACGGAAAAATATGGTATAGTACCAATAGAACGAAATAAGGAGAACGGATATGGAACCCGTATGGGCACAAAAACTCAAAGATAGCATTTCTGTCAAAGTATTCGCGCAAAAAGGCGACGGTTGGCGTCCCGTAGCGGCAAAGTTGTCGGCGGGCGTTATCGAGATAGACGGCCAAGGCAACACGCCGGACGCCCACTACAACGCCATACTCGAATTCGGCGAGCGCTTTAAGGAGATAGGCTCGGGCAGCATTTTGACGGGCGACGTGCGTACGCCCATCTATCACCAAACGGGACTGGACACCAAGTGGGAGGCTTCCTTTGCGGGCAACGCGCTAATGCGCGAAGTCCGCTTTACCTTGCGCGACGGCGAGCAATATATTTCCATACCCGTGCAATACCGGGATCTGCCCCAATCCACCGCGCAAGCCAAGCCGAATCCCCTCGTTTTGGCCGTGCGTTGCGACTACCAGCTGGCCAACGTGATGTGGCGCGGGCTGGACGCGCATTGCGCCCACGTAGCCATCACCGTCAAAGCCGTAGAAGGCGACAGCGAGTACACGGTAGAGACGGTTCACCTGCCCATATCCAAGAGTTATCTTGCCGTGGACAAATTGGCGGCCGGCCAATACAACGTGCGCCTCACCCAATACGACGCCGCCGAAAAGGTGCTGGAAGAAAGCGAACCGCGCCCCTTTGCGATACCGCAAAAATAAACTGTCCATTTACCGAAAACTGCTCCCTTGTCGGGAGCAGTTTTTGGTTTACTTCCTGTTGCATACCCGCAATGGCGAGCGCATTTTCGGCTCAAAGACAACGGTTCGCTTAGTGCAAAAAGCGCACTTTGAGTATACCTTTGGCCTCGGCAATGCGCGCCAGATCTTTGGGCGCCACCTCGTCGTCCACGTCCAACACCGTTACGGCATATTCGCCACGGCTTTGGTTGGATAGGTTGCTGATGTTGATGCCTTCGTTGCCCACCACCGCCGTGATGGCCGCCAACGAGTTGGCAATGTTGCGGTGCAAAATGACGATGCGGTAGGGCGTCATACGCTGCATACCGCACGAAGGAAAGTTGACGCTATTGTGGATATTGCCGTTTTCGATATAGTCTTTGAGTTGTTCGGCGGCCATTTTGGCGCAGTTGTTTTCGGCCTCCTCGGTAGACGCGCCCAAGTGCGGCAATACCAACACGTTGGGGGTATTCAATAGCTCTTGGGTGGGAAAGTCCACCACGTATTTGGCCACCGACCCCGACTCCACGGCGGCTTTGACGGCGGCGGTATCCACCAACTCGCCGCGCGCAATATTCAAAAGAATGACGCCTTTTTTCATTTTGGCTATGGCGGCGGCGTCTATCATGCCGCGCGTAGACTCCACCAAGGGCACGTGCAAGGTGACGAAATCACTCTCGGCATACACTTGATCGAGATCGCCCACGCGAAAGTCGAATACGGCGTTTTTGGGCAAATAGGGGTCGTAGCCCACCACGTGCATACCCAAGGCCTTGGCGGCGCCGGCTACGGCGCGGCCTATGGCGCCGAGCCCCACTACGCCCAGCGTTTTGCCGGCTATCTCTATGCCCGCAAAGTTGCCTTTGCCTTTTTCGGCCTGTTTGGCCACGTCGTCGCCCGTGAGAGTATTGACCCAACGGTTGCCGCCCACCACGTCGCGGCAAGCCATCAGCATGCCGCATATGGTCAACTCCTTGACGGCGTTGGCATTGGCTCCCGGCGTATTGAAGACAACGATGCCCCGCTCGGACATCTCTTTGACGGGAATATTGTTGACGCCCGCGCCGGCGCGGCCTATCGCCACCAAGTTGTCCCCAACGGCGTAGTCGGCCATATTGTAGCTGCGCAACAATATGCCGTCGGGATCCGTGACGTCGGGCGCCACGGTATAGGTATCGTCAAACACGTCGTCGATGACGTGACTGATTTGGTTGAGTGTAAGTATCCGTTTCATAATTCTCCTAATCGTTTCGATGCTCTTTGGCAAATTTTTGCATAAACGCCACCAGCGATTTGACGCCCTCTACGGGCATGGCGTTGTAGATGCTGGCGCGCATACCGCCCACCAAGCGGTGGCCTTTGAGGGATACCAAACCTTGTGCGGCGGCCTCTTTGACGAACTGCGCGTCGAGGTCTTTGTTCGGGGTGACGAAGGGCACGTTCATAAGGGAGCGATATTCCTTTTGCACGGGGTTGACGTAGAAGCCCGACTCATCTATGTAGTCGTATAACATAGCCGCCTTGTCGCGGTTGATCTCGGCCATCGTCTGCAAGCCGCCCAGCGATTTGAGCCAGCGGAACGTGAGCATGGCCATATAGATGCAAAACACGGGGGGCGTGTTGTAGAGACTGTCGGCTTTGGCGTGCACGGCATAGTCGAGCATAGTGGGACAGACGGGGCTGGCATTGCCCAACAAGTCTTTGCGCACGATGACGATGGTTACGCCCGCGGGAGCAATATTCTTTTGCGCGCCGGCGTATATCAAACCGAATTGCGACACGTCCACGGGCGCGGACAATATTTCGCTGCTCATATCTGCCACCAAGCACTTGTTTTTGGGATAGCGCGTGTAGTGCGTGCCGAAAATAGTATTGTTGGAAGTGATATGCAAATAGTCCGCTTCTTTGCGGCAAGCGAGGCTATCCACGTCGGGGATATAGGTATACCCCGCCTCTCGACTGCTGCCCACGGCCACGGCGTCGCCGTATTTTTGCGCCTCGGACAGCGCCTTTTCGGCAAAGTGCCCCGTCAACACGTAGTCGGCCTTGCCCGACGGCATAAGGTTGAGGGGCACCATGGCGAATTGCGTAGAAGCACCCCCTTGCAAAAACAGGATCTCGTAGTCGTCGGGTACGTTCATCAACTCTTTGAGCAAGGTCTTGGCCTCTTGATGAATAGGCGCATATTGCGCCGAGCGGTGGCTCATTTCCACCACGCTCATGCCGCAGCCGCAATAATCGACGAATTGTCGCTGTGCTTCCTCTTTGACCCAATCGGCCAAAATAGAAGGTCCTGCCGAAAAATTGTACACTTTCATATGGATTCCTCCTTCAGTTTTTGTTGCTATGAATGGGAGCGGGTACACGCCCCCCGCGATGTATAAAACGCTCGGCCGAGCCCGCGTTGACGGGCATGACGGGGGCGCGTCCCAGCAGCCCCCCGAATTCCACCATATCGCCCGCTTTGGCGCCCTCCACGGGAATGACGCGCACGGCTGTGGTCTTGTTGTTGACCACGCCGATGGCTATCTCGTCCGCCATGATGGCCGACAGCGTTTCGGCCGTGGTGTCGCCGGGTACGGCCACCATGTCTATGCCCACGCTGCATACGGCGGTCATTGCCTCCAACTTGTCCAGCGTGATGCCTTTGGCCGCGGCCGAGTTGATCATACCGATGTCCTCGCTGACGGGGATAAAGGCACCCGACAAGCCGCCGACGTGCGACGAAGCCATTACGCCGCCCTTTTTTACCGCGTCGTTGAGCAAAGCCAATGCCGCCGTAGTGCCGTGGCAACCCACGCGGGACAAGCCCATCTCTTCCAAGATCCAAGCCACCGAGTCGCCCACAGCGGGCGTGGGGGCCAACGAAAGATCCACTATGCCGAAGTTGGCGTTCAGTCGCGCCGCAGCCTCTTTGGCCACCAACTGCCCTACCCTTGTCACCTTGAAAGCGGTGCGCTTGATGCACTCCGCCACCTCGGTCAGGTCGCCGTTCACTTGCTCCAAAGCGGCTTTGATGACGCCGGGGCCGCTAACGCCCACGTTGATGACTTTGTCGGCCTCGCCAATGCCGTTGAATGCGCCCGCCATAAAAGGATTGTCGTCCACGGCGTTGGCAAACACCACCAATTTGGCGCAGGCTATGCTGCCCTTGTCGCGCGTAAGATAGGCGGCGCGCTTGACGGCTTGCCCCATCAGGTAGATGGCGTCCATATTTACGCCGGCGCGGGTAGAAGCCACGTTGACAGACGAACACAATTTGTCGGTGGAGGACAGCGCCTCGGGTATGGTGGCGAGAAAGGCGCGCTCCTGTGCGCTCATACCCTTTTGCACCAAAGCCGTGTAGCCGCCGATAAAATCCACGCCCGTTTCCTTCGCCGCGCGATCCAATGCGCCTGCTATTTCGAGATATCCGCCCGAAGCCTGCCCCACCAGAGAGATGGGCGTAACGGATACGCGCTTGTTCACCACGGGTATGCCGTAGATGTCGGCGATCTCGTCTCCTACTTTCACCAAGTCTTTGGCGCTACGCACGATTTTGTCATACACTTTGGCGGCGCAACGCGTGGGGTCGGCGTCGATGCACTCAAAGAGAGACAGCCCCATCGTAATGCAGCGCACGTCGAGGTGTTGCGAGCGAATCATATTGACGGTATCCAATACGTCGATTTTGCTGATCATACTTCACCTATACGTTGTGCATCGCGTTGAAAATATCCTCGTGGCGCAAGGTGATGTCCACGCCCAGCGTTTTGCCTTCCGCGGCGATCTCCACCGCCACCTCGGCCAAAGGCGTCGTGCATTGCGATACGTCCACGCGCATGATCATAATGAAATCGCCTTGCAGAATGGTTTGGGATATATCTTCGATATTGATATTCTTTTGAGCCAAAAAGGTGCAAACGGCCGACAAAATGCCTATTTTATCCTTGCCGACCACGGTGATGATTGCGTACATATAAGCCTCCCTAAGTATCTACGTACTATTGTAGCCGTTTTGACGGTCGTTTCCAAACATTTTAGCGCGGTAAAGTGAAATTTTGCCGATTATTCCCGTTTTTTTGCGCTTTCGGCCACCGCTCGTGCAACAAAAAACGCCGCAAGCGGCGCTTTATAGCAAACGATAGGTGTTGGCGAAAACGGCGCCGTTGACCACCCAGCAGTCGTCCTCGAGGGGGCGATAGCCCTCGCCGGCAGGCGCCGCCATACACAGCAGTCTATCGCCATCGCCGTGCACTACGCCCGGTCGATTGGCGTGCATAGTTCCATAAGCCGTATCGATCTCGGCAGGCCCCTCTATCTTGCGGCAAAAATACAGCGCGCCTTGGGGCTTGGTGCGCACCTTTTGCCAATCGCCGCCAAGCGTTGCCACGTCCACCTCGTACGCCGCCATCTTGGCCTCGGGCACCAGGTAGAGTTCGCCCAACGTACCGCGGCACACGTACAATCCGTCGCGGTCGATACGCTCGACCACGTCCTCCAAAAAATTATATACCTCGCCCGCACGGGGCGTATTGTATATCCGCTCTGCGTCCGCTTTGCAAAACGCCACCTCATATTCGGTTTTGCGACACAACTGCCATTCCATACGCCTTCTCCTTACCATTAGTATACACCATAGCACGCCGCTTTGGCAACGCTTTCTAC
>CAMPCZ010000043.1 GCA_946648015.1 uncultured Clostridia bacterium | reverse complement strand
ATTTGGTTGTAAACGGCTTAGCCGTTTCGAGATATAACAAAGAAGTCATTATCAGAAAAACGTTGAGAGGTGTGACAGATGAAAGCTACAGCTAAAAAGACAATGATTACAACTTTGGTTATGGTTCTTATCATAGCCGTGATGCTTGTCGCCGCCATAATGGCGAAGGACAAGAGTTTTGCGTCGGGTACGTCGCTTGATGACTTGTTCGAGAATGATGCCCTCGCCAAAGATGGCATCGAGGCGATGCGATCCGCCGGGCTTATTGACGAGAACGGCAAGATGGTCGCGCTTGACATTCGAGAGAACGGCGCAAGCGTAGAACTTGACGTTTTGGCGAACCGTATCGCAAACGGCGAAGAGGTCGGCGTCATTACCGTCAACGGCAACGCCGTTACGGCGGACAAGGTCATGCAGCTCCAGCAGGTGAACAGCTCGCTGGACGTGATCAATCTGATGGACAGAGACGTAGAGATCACCGACGAGCACGTTGCCAATTTGAAGATGCTTTTGGAGGACATTGCCACAGGCAAAGTGAATCTTTCTCCCATCATTTCGGAAGGAGCGCAGCAGGCAAGTGTGAATCGTGGGGCGCCCGCCGCTTTGCCCGCGAATACCGGCTCGGGCGAGGTGGAAGCCACGGATGGTGAGTACACCGCGCCCTATATCTCGGGCAGCACCTATGAGGCAAGCCACACCTTTGCCCTCAACGACCCGGATAACGTCACTTGGTACACGCAAAGCAGCATCGTCCCGACGAGCTCCGCGTTGGAGCTTGTGGTGACGCTTGAGAGCACACCGTGCGTAACCTATAATGGCTTGCTGAGTAGAACAGGTTCTGCTTACTCATCTGAGCTGAAATCATTTAGGTGGTACAACGACACGGAAGAAAATCGCCCTTTGATCGAGTACGACAGCACTTATACAGATCTCATTACCCACGTCTACATGGGCGACGTTAACAATACCACCGACCTCGGCGATGGTTGGAAAAGAAGCCTCGGCTGGATACAGAGCAAATACAGTAGCATGTCGCCGGAGGCATACTTGGTCAGCGCCACGCTCTCCGCTACGCCGTCGGTTCCGGTCAGCTTCGACTGGTCGGCAGTATCCGAAACGTATAATATTTCGGGCGACATCTCCGGTACGATCGCATGGGACGCAAACGGTACGCAGCTTACGAAAAAATTTGCAGTTTATGTCGGTTCAAAGCCCGAAAACACGTACTGGGTCGGTTCGCAGTGCTTTGTCATCAATGCCGGTAACGTCAAAAACGCCACCTTCCAAGACGGCAAGATCGCCTGGAACCAGGTGGTGTCGATTTCGGCGAACGACAAAAACACCATCATGAACAGCTTCCCGACCTTGACGAATACGTGCGACACAAATTTTTCAGCGGAAATCATTCAAGGAAATATGGGGCAAGAACGTTATTTATTTAAACAAATCGACTATTCAAGCCTTTTCCCGTCAGACAGAGACGAGTTTGTTGTGAACATGACGCTGGCAGGCTCTAATACCGGCAGTAATAGGGGTCAATTTTATCTGTTGCCCGGTGATAAGAGTATTAAAAACAACTCCGATATTTACAACGCCTGTCAATCGGATCGCGCGCAGGTAGGTTTTGGCAGCGGAACCGAATTCCACTTTAGAAAGAGCTCCTTTAGCTATAGCGGCGTGACGAAGATAAGCGACCTCGTTAAAAACGGCAAGGTTTGGATTGCCGTTCATTGCTATTTTATTCAGCCGTATGTAAGCGAGCTAACCGTTAGCGTCCCGCAGGTCCTTGCTCGTAACGAGGTGTTAAACGTTTCTGCCCCTGCCGCAACGTATTACAGCGGCCAATTGATCCCGGTCACGGTGACCATGAAAGAGTACGGGATCGCTCCCGCGGGCACGACGCTCACGGTGAACGGCGTAGAATGTCCCTTGCTAAATGCCGATACGCTATCCAAGACCTTTACTTTCGGCTACACCGTGAAGAAGACGGACAGCGGTTCGATCGTGGCTACGGCGCTCTCCGGCACACTGAAAAACGTGTACGAGGACAACGTGGAACTGGAAGGCAGCTTCCCCGCGACGAGCATCGGCAAAGCCGATGGCGTAAATATACAGTCAAGCGTCAAGGTCGAGGGGCTCGACTGGGGCAACGTAAAATACGGCATTGACGACGGCGATCCCGGCCAACAGGTCGTGACCGTTGTGATCCCGTTCAAGTCGGACGCGGTCAAGACATGGATCGCAAATGAAGCAGAGGAGCTCAACCCCGCGATAGCTATGTCTGTCCCCGGCTACTCGACCGCGACGGCGGCATGGTATCTCAAGAGCGCCTACTTCTCTGCAGACGACGGCGCGACGCGCTACCCCGTCTACGTCATCGGAGAGAATGCCGACGTGCTTGTCGCGCGTTTTGCTCCGGGCATCAACGCCACGCCCTATCTCCGCTTGGACAATCTGCTCCTGTACCTCGATACCGAGGTGGGCACGACAGCGGAATATTTCGGAGAGGAGCATACGGACGCCATGGGGTATCTCTACTTTACCGCCACGGATAACTCCGCGCCGGCCGCGATGGGCAAGTACGTCAGCTACTACGCGAAAGCCTGCATTCTGTTTGACAAGGATGCGACCATTGACAGAGCCAACTACAATGAAGCCAACAAAACGGACGGCTTCTATAAAGAAGGCGCGGTATACATAGCCGTGCAGGGCGAGGATTATGACAAGCAACACGACGTGGAGTTTGTGGCGAACGAGGCTCTTTATAAAGCGGCTGTCGTTGGCGCACGCGTAGAGGATTCGAATACTCTGATACTGAATTATCAGGTCAGCCGCCGCGATAATTTTACCTTTACCGACCCGAAATACTTTACCTGGAGCTCCGATAACGAGCAGATTGCCACGGTCGTCAAAAATGAACAGTCCGGCGCAGCGCAGATTGCTTTGACCGGCGTAGCGGGGTCTGTGACCATCACCCTGACGGTCGGCAACGGCACGGAGGACAAAAAATATGACCTTAGCTATTCCTTCACGGTGCTCGAAGGCAAAACGCCTTTCCTCAAGATCTCCGAATTCTCGAGAGAACGCGTGACGCTGACGGAAACGGACACCGACGTGCTCTTCTCGTCCAACTTGACGGCGCGCAACGCCGCAATGGGCGCGAATGCAACCGCCTTCACCGCGAAACTGTACAATGTGGGTGCCGTGAACGACGCACCTTCGGGCGATCCGATCTGGACGGGTACGTTTGAAAGCACCGTTGCGGATACGCTTACACATATCACCGTCCCCGCCACCCAGCTTGTCGACGCGGGCATCTACGCTGTGGTCGTGAGTGCGTCTTACGTGGGCGGCGACGTAGGCGGCTTTACGTCCGAACCTGAGGATTTTGCCGTTACGGCCTATCTCAACGTCAAGCAGGCACCCCTCAAGGTCACTCTCAAAACGCTGGACAGCTACTCTGCCGAATATAACGACCTGCCGACGATCGAGTACACCGTTACGCCCTCGAACGCAAACGTCGTGGTGGAATATACCATCCAAAAGTCGGGCGAAGCGGTAAGCGCGCGCACAAGCGTCACCGACGGAACGATACCCTTTGCGGCGACCAAGCCCGAGGGCCTCAAGGACGCCTATATCATTACCGTCTACGCAAGAGCCGTAGACGCAGATGCGGACGAGGCGTGGAGTATGGATTCCATGCTCTTGCGCGTATATAATACGGATATACTGGAACTGGTCGTCAAGGACGTGATCGCAGGCGAGATCGGTGGCACCACGGGTGGCGTGGGCGACAACGCGAACGGCACGACGGTCGATATGGACAACCATGACAAACTGCCCGGCTACGGCATCACCGATGGGACCTATCAGCTTACCGTCAGCGATCTCAACCTCCTTCGCACCGATATGAGCTTGCAAAAGATCATCTCGGCCAACTACGGCTCGGGCGTTTGGGGACTTATTTCGGACAAAATACAGTGGTCTTCCTCCGATAGCGACCTGGTTTCCATCAACTACGAGCAGGGCGGCTTCTACTCCGATATCCGCAATTACAGCTACACTTCCTACGGTCCGGCGACCGATTTCTTGCTCGTCGGCAAAGACAAGACCGACGGCGTGACCATTAAGGCGACGCACGCCGCCACAGGCATGTTTGCGACCGTAACGGTGACAGTCGACACGCTGAAGGATCAGCTCTACATCTTCCAGTTTAACCCGAAGGTTGTGACCGACGTGGTTTACACCAACGGAGCGAACCAAAAGAGGGAACTCAAGAGCGACGAGAACGGTGTGCTGGCGGTCTACGAGCCCGAGGGCATCGCGAGCGCGGTGATGGCAATGTCCGAGAAGGACGGCCAAATCTACGTCGGCACCATCTTCAACAGCGAGCTGGAGAGCGGTGAGCGCGACATCGCATCGCTTCAGCTCTATCCCTGCAACAACCTGCGCTTGCGCTCTGTCTCCAATGTCACACTGACCTTCTTGGGTCCCGACGGCAACGTCTACAACGGACAGGTGACGCTCCGCGTAGGTGTGTACAAAAACGGTGTTTACTGCCCCGAGGCAAAGACGTTCCTTGTCTCGTCTCCCGCGGACAAGTACGGCGCTCGGGACAATATAACGGTTCCTGTATCCGGCGGCAAACTGACGCTGGGCTTCAACCCCACCGAATTCAAGAATGATCCCGATGACGATGAGGAGCCCGGCGCATATCCGGCGGATAAGATCACTTACGTCATCGAATATCGCATAGACGGCTACAAGACGAACTACGTTATGCTCACCGTATCTACCGACTCGATGGGCGAGCAAAAAGCCACGGATTCCGTGATCCAACTCAAAACGTTAAAAACGAGCGCCAACGTTCCGCAGATCACGCGTCAGACCATCCGCCAGTATTCCGATGGAAAACCGTTGGAATATACAAGGGACGTCACCGATTTTACGGACTACATTGGTCTTTCCAAGAAGATCGACAAGGTCATACTTACCACGGATTATGCTCTGCCTACAAGCTTTTTGACCTATGAAAACGACATTCCCTCGGTTTCGGGTGAATTCGCGCTCTATACGGTAGACGGACGCAAACTCACCGGTCAGCTCGAGACAACCGGCGAGCGGGCGGCGGATCAAATCATCAACTTGTCTGACTTGGAGAACGCCACTCTGTTTGTGTTCCCCTTCTCTTCGACTCCTTTCGGCCGCAATGTCTACACCATGACGGACGCAAATATGACTGCCGACGGCATAAGCGACGTGGCGGACAATGCTACCCCCTCTAGCGGTGTCAAGGCAATGTTTGTGCAAGATGGCATGACCCTCACGAGCGTAACGCTGTCCTTCGGTATCAGCAATCTTTCGCATCAAGATCCGATGGATAGCGCAAGGGACGCCGCGTCCGACATCAACCGCGAGCTGAAGGGCAAGTTGAGCATCGGCGAGATCTTCAGCAGCATCAACGTCAACGATATGCTCAAGAAGGGCTTTACTTTCTTGGGCGGCCTGACGAGCGCCGGTGGGGATGTGCCTATGCGTCTTATGATCCTGCCCACCGAGGACCCCGGCGTTTTCGACTTGATCGCGTTGGTGGGCAAAAAACAGAATAAAGGCAATGGCGGTGACGGCGTTGAGGTCGAGTATGACGTCCAAAAGTTGCGCGACGACTACATTGACGTGCTTGAGGACAACGATACCAAATTAGAAGCCAGTTTTTCCGGAACCATTATTCTCGAGGCGGGCTACGACTTCAATACAAAGGAGTGGAAGATTGCTTTCCGCGGCGGCAGTGTAGGCGCGGCTTTCAGCGCCGGCTACGAATGGACGCAAAACTTTATGTGCGGCCCGGTGCCTGCGACCGTCTCGTTCGAGGTCGGCGCTCATGCCGAGCTGGAGGTTTCCTTCGCCAGCAAAGCGTCCGTCAAGCAAATGCTGATTGACGCAACGGTCGGCGTATCCGTCGAGGCATTTGCCGGTATTGGCTTTGATGCAACCATCGCCAAGCTGAAGCTTGGTATTTACGGCAGCATCGGCGCGGACGTCAACTTCTTGCTCCTGTCCGACTTCAACGATGTCTCTACCGGTACGAAGTTGACTATCAACGGTGAAATCGGCATCAGACTCGAAGTCAAGTTCCTGTTTATCGAGTACAATAAGACCTTTGCCTCTACCGGCTTCAACTGGACGAAAAAATGGAATCAATACGATGCCATCCAGCGCCAGTGGGCTGAGAGCGGCGCTGCCGAGATTTTCGGATTGACCCGTAGCGGCAGAGCCTATTCTATGAAACTACTGTCCAACGGCACAGCATTGGTCGCCATCGAGAGCGGCGGCGAGCTGGAGGACCGTGACTACCTGGATCTGGGCGAGCGCGCGTGGAACAGCGGTATAGCCGCGCAGAGAGGTCTCAGAAAGGGAGGTAATAGCAATGCGCTTACCGACGTGCAGACCAACGCCTATCCCTACTCCAATCCCGTCTTTGTCGATGATGGCAGTATGTTCCTCTATATCTCGGACAACAACAACGCCGACGAATTGCAAACTGTGGTCAATTTCTCCGTATCAAACGGCATCGGCTACGACGAGGGCACGCCTATCTATGACGTAACCGACGAGAACGCCATACTTGCCGACAGCGACGTGGTCGCCAGCGGCACGGGCGGCAATATCTTTGCCGCGTGGGTCAAGCAGATGGATTCTCCGGAGAAGGAGATGAACGACCAGATTACGAATGACGACCTCGGCCTGATGATGAACGCCACCGAGATCTACGTCGGTACCTATAATGGCACAGCGTGGACGACGACGCGTCTCACCGACAACAACGTGGCGGATATGGCACCCACCATTGCAAGCCACGGCAACAAATCTATTGCAGCATGGCGTAGCCTCTCTGCAACCACGATGCCCGCGAGCGCCGGAGAGCAGGACTTCTCCTCTATGTTCAACGCCGAGAATAAGGTCAATTACAGCATCTACGACGGCACGACTTGGTCGGAAGCAACGGTTGCCTACAACGGCAGCGCGGGTACGGTGACCGCTATCAATTCCGCTATGCTCGCTGACGGTACGTCCATTCTCGCCTACACCGTGCGTACGAGCGATGACGTCACCAGCACAGAGACCTACTATACCGTGATCAATGCGGATGGCGACATCGTTACCACGGGCCGCTTGACCAACGATAGTTACGCCGACACCAATGCACAGGTTGCCGCGGTTGGCAATCAGTTCGTGGTAGGCTGGTATTCCGAGTACGGCAACGGTGACCAGGCAACGCACGATATCCGCTTGGCGCGCATCCACACCGACGGCAGCGTGGACGCAACCTTCCCCGAGAGTATCGGAGTAGGCGCCGCGACCGACGTTACCTCGGATTTCCGCTTCTCTGCGCCTGCCGGTACCGACGAACTTGGCAAACTATCCATCGTCTGGGCACAAAAGCAGGACAGCGAAGACAAAAAGAACACCAAGTACTCCATTAACGCGATGCGCTTCTACGAGGGCAGCGGTGCCATCGGTATGACTTCACCTATCACGATTGCCGAAACTGCCAGCAACTTCACGGTGGATCATTATGATACCTATACCGACGCTGATGGCAAGGTGCACGTTTTGGTACTTGGCAGCGACTACAATTCGTTGGAGGGATTGGCGGAATACGATACCATCGACCTCACCAACCAACCCATTGAAACAAGCGAGGGAAGCAACCTGCTGACGATTTTGGAGCAGAATCCCTTGGCGTATATCAAGCTGGGTGCTGCCGAATTCCACGAGACCGACGTCGAGGTGACCGCAGATACCAATCTCAAAGAATTGGTGATGGGTCTGGATCTCCCGGTACAGTTCACCATCAAGAACGTCGGTACAAGCACCGTGGACAAGGTGAACGTACAGTTTGGTGACGCAAACAAGACCTTCGAGGGACTTGCGCTTCTGCCCAACCAAAGCACGATCATCACCATCGTGTATTCCGTCCCCGAGGATAAGGTGGAGGACGTGGATTATACCATTACCGTCGACGATACGGCCGTTGTTACCGAAACGCTTGTCCTCAACCGCCCCGACGTGGGCATCTCGGGCATGAAGCTTTTGAGCGAAGAGAACGGTGAGCGCCTCGTGCAAGTTATGCTGTACAACGCCTCCGGAATCCCGCTCAAAGGAAGCGGCAAGATCGTCAAACTTGCACTTTACACGTCTCCCAACTATGAAGAAGAGAAGCGTGTGGGTAGCATCATTACGATCCAAGACGCAGACGCTCTCGCGAGCATCGACGACGGCATTTACAGCGTCGCACAGACGCTCTTGGTCGAGGACCTCATCGGCGACGCGGACGAAATCCCCGATGGCGGCATCCAACTCTATGCCTATGCTTGGGTCGAGGATTGTGACGAACTTTATACCACCAACAATGGCGGTTCTCTCTCCTTCAAGGGACTCTTGACCAAGAGCAATGGTGAGACCATCACCATGGATACCGCGATCGAAGCGAATACGGAGGACGAAACCACGGTTTATACCGTTCGTGCAGAAATTCGCAATAACTCCATGAAGCAAACCACCTTCGGTATTCCCGTTGCGCTTCTTGTGGATAGCGAAGGCAATATCATTGCACAAAAGAACTTCCAAGACACGTCCCTGACCCTTACGAAGGAACAGTCCGTCCACCTTTCCGCCACGTTTACTGTTGCGGATTTGAACGGCCGGACTCCTGCCGGGGCAACCGTCGGCGCTATTTATACGGTGACGTTTGACGTAAATGGCGGAAGCGGTATCATCGACTCGGTGCAGAGCGACCTCGACGGTCATATCGTGCTTCCGACAAGCAAACCCACCCCGCCGCAGGTGCAGGCAGGTGAAGAGCCGGTCTACTTCAAGGGCTGGTATACGGACGCAACGAATGGCGAAATGATCACGGCGGACTACGCCTTCACCACTGACACGACCGTCTACGCGCACTACATCGTCCACCATCACGACTACACTTACAGTGCAGAGGGTGCCACGATCACCGCAACTTGTGGGAATAGTGACGGTGTACATCCCGGCGAATTGAGCGCCACGATGACGATCGTCGCTCCCGCTTTGACAGTCTATGGCGGAGAAGGAAATCCCGAGGCAACCGTTACCAACAACGTCGATGGCGTCGATACTCCTTCGATCGTCTACAAAAAGGGCGAAACCGTTCTTGACGCCGCTCCCACGGATGCCGGGACCTACACCGCCAACATCACGTTGGGTGATGCTACGGCAATCTTGGAATACACCATCGAAAAGAAGGAACTTACGATCACCGCTAAGCCCAAAGCGATCACCTACGGTGACGCACCCGCAAACGACGGCGTAACGTATAGCGACGACTTTGTATTCGGCGAAGATGAAAGCATACTTTCGGGAACGCTGGATTATGACTATTCCTACTCTCAATACGGCAACGTGGGTACGTATGCCATCACTCCGAAGGGTTTGACGAGCGACAAATACAAGATCATCTTTGTGCCCGGCGTGTTGACAGTCGAGGCCAAGGCGATCACCGTTACCATCGTTCCCAAAACGAGCGTCTACGGTGAAGCGCAAGTCGCACTTGAAGCGACCACCGCAGAAGGCGCGATCGTCAACGGCGATACCGGAGTGTACAGCCTTTCTTGCACGGTGAGCAAAACAAGCGACGTGGGTAGCTACGATATCATCGGTAGCGACGATAGCGACAACTATGCGATCACTTTTGCAAACGAAGGAAACGCATACACCGTCACCAAGAAGGCATTGACCGTCACCGCCAACGCGCACACCATCACCTATGGTGACGCACCTGCAAATGACGACGTGTCGTTCGACGGATTTGTCAACGACGAAGACAGAGCCGTCTTGGGCGGCGAACTGGCGTTTGCGTATACCTACGAGCAATTCGGGCACGTATCCGACGCGACACACGCATACACCATCACCCCGTCGGGTTACACCAGCGGCAATTACGAAATTACCTTCGAGACCGGCGTGTTGACCGTTGAACGTAAGGCGTTGACCGTCACCGCTAACCCGTATACCATCACCTATGGTGATGTGCCTGCAAACGACGACGTATCCTTCGATGGCTTTGTGGGCGGCGATGACAGAACCGTGTTGGTCGGCGAACTGGCGTTTGCTTATAGTTACGAGCAATTCGGGCACGTATCCGACGCAGAGCACGCGTATATCATCACGCCGTCGGGTTACACCGCCGACAACTATGATATCACCTTCGCGACCGGCGTATTGACCGTCTTGCCCAAACAGATCAACGTCACCATCGTGGCCAAGACGTCTATCTACGGAGAGGCACAGGTGGCGCTGGAGGCGACCACCGAAGAGGGCGCCATTGTCAATGGCGACACCGATCTGTACAGCCTCGCTTGCGAAGTGAGCGCAACGGCTAACGTCGGCTTGTACGACATCGTGGGCACCGACTTGAGCGACAACTACGCCATCACCTTCGTGGGCGAAAAAGACGCTTACTCGGTCACCAAGCGCCCGATCGTCGCGACCGCGCAAGACGAAACGATCAAGTACGAAGAAGACCTGCCCACCTTCCGTTTCGAACTCAGCGAGACCATTGCGGACAGCGTGTTGGCAGAGCTCAAAGGCAAGACCGCTTTCGTGTGCGATGGCGATCCTCTCAAGCCCGGTAAGTACGCCATCGTGTTGACCTTTGTGGGCGACTACACGACCGAAACCGTACTGCAAAACTATGCGGTCACGCTGGAGGGCGCCGACCTGTATATCCTTGCCAAAACATTGGCGGATACGTCGTCGGAGGTCGGATCTGCCGTCGAGATCCTTTTGGAAGACAGCGACGACGCGTTTGATTACGGCATCTCCGTCGAGATCGGGATCGTGGAAACGGCAAGTTCGCAAGAATCTACCTTGGACTACGGCGCGATCCAAAAGGAATACGTCAACCGTCGTAGCGAGATCAGCAAGGTGTATAGCATCAAACTCTATCGTACCGAAGTAGTCGACGGCGTGGAAACGATCAAGGAGATCCAGCCTTCGGATATCAAAGAGGGCATGACCATTGTAGTCAAGATGGAGATCCCCGACTATTTGGCGGGTCGCAACTTCCGCGTGCTGCACGTTCACTCTGCGGACGACATCGAGTACATCTCCGAGTTGAATACCGAGATCAAGGACGGATACGTGTACGTCACGGTCGATCGCTTCTCCGAGTTTGCGTTCGTGCATCTCAAAGCCAATGAGGAAATGAATCACGATTCCTTCTGCCTCGGCTGGGCGTTGTTTATTCTCAACTGCTTGCTTGCCGTGTTCTACGTCGTGTTCTTCCTCTTGAAGAGAAAGAAGAAATTGGCGTTTGCCGGATTGATCGCCGCTTGCGTCGTGCTGGCTTATGCGATCATCGCCATCAGCTTGCACTTGTGCGTCATCACCATCGTTTCGTTCGTGGTAGCGGTAGTGCTGTTTGGGGCATGGCTTACTATGTATCTACTTGATAAGAACAAGCCCGACGAAGAGAACAACAAGAACGGAACGACCGAGACTTCCGCCGAGGAAGAAATCGAGCCCGCCCCAGAAGCCCAAGAGCAAACCCAAAACGAGACGCCCGCGCAACCTGCCGAAACCGCAGTCGAGGAGGATTCGGAAGACGGCGGCGTGGTGGTAGACGCTAAGGGCAACTACTTCAACATTCGCTACAACAAGTCCTTCAGAGCCAAACTCATTCAATCGAGCGACGAAACCAAGGGCTACTATGGCGAACTCAAGAACGAAGTGTTGTGCTATAGCAAGGCCAAATCCCGCGTGAGCTGGTCGTACGATTCGATCAATGCAGGCAGAGCGCCCGTCGTCAAGTTCGGTATCCGCGGCAAGACCTTGTGCGTGTACTTCCCGCTCAACGCCGAGGATTATGCGGAAAGTAAGTATAAGGTAGAGAAAGTGGAATCCGCAAAATACGAGGCTGTGCCTTGTATGTATCGTATCAAGAACGAACGCCGCTTGCGCTACGCCAAAGAGTTGATCGCCAAGGTGTGCGAATCGCTCGGCTTGACCAAGGGCGACCTACAAAACGAGGACTACAATCTGCCTTACGAGACCACCGAAGCGTTGATCGCTAAGGGCTTGATCAAGGAACTCAAAACCGAGGCTACCGCTACGCAAATCGAGCGTGCCAGAGCGGAAGGAACTATCCGCATCGTAGAAAGCGTTTCGGCAGACGAAGTCAACGATCTGATCAGCAACGAAGTGGCGGCGGCAGCCATCGTCAAGGGAGAGACCCACGCCATCGGCAAAAAGGGCATCGTCAACGTAGACGTTTTGTCCGCCAACTTTAGAGATGGCGACACTGTCACCATTGAGCGATTGAAGGAGAAGAAACTCATTCCGACTTCCATCGGACAAGTGAAACTGCTTGCTCGGGGCAGTCTGGACAAAGCGTTGCACGTCGAGTTGCAAGACTACTCCATCGAGGCGGTCAAGATGATCCTCGCCACTGGCGGTACGGTCAAGAAAGCCTAATCGCAAGTAAAGCACAATAAACTCATAGGAAGTGTCTCCAAACGAGGCACTTCCTTTTTTGCGTTCGTGATTGGGACGACGCGTTAAGCAAATAGCACGGTGTGCTGTATGGCGGTCATCGAGGAGGGGTTCTTCTTTTCGCGTGATTGGTGGGGAACTATATTCCACATCAAATACACTAAGTACCATTGAGAATCATATCAAATATTGACAAACAAATGTCATATCGGTTATACTATAAGTGCCAAACTTTCATAGGGCGCAAGTCCTATGTTCCAAAAACGAATAATTGTGTGTCGATACAAATCTTGATAGCGATTTGTATCTATTATTTGTTTTGAAATACTATCGACACCGAAGTTTTTGGAACAAAGTTTGGCGACTTATGGGTAATGGTGCGATTGCTATATTTGCCGTTCCCATAGGGAGCGGCATCTTATTAT
>CAMPCZ010000042.1 GCA_946648015.1 uncultured Clostridia bacterium | reverse complement strand
GGCAATAAGGGACTCGAACCCCTGACTTCCTCCATGTGACGGAGGCACTCTACCAGCTGAGTCAATTGCCCACGAACATAAGTATCATATCACATACTTTGCCAAAAAGCAAGAAGTTTGACTATGTTTTTGTGTAAATAATTTGGCAGTAATTTGACAACGCAACTTCCACGGCGAAATGCAGTGGAAGACATAAGGGATCAACGACGTTTTTTGACCAACAGATACAACGCCAAAGTTACGGCGGCTGCGCAAATGACCACCACGCTCATGATAAGAGCAAAGGTTTGGCCGTTGGTAAGCGAGCGAGTTGTTACGTTGGCAGTGAGCACGTAGACCTCTTGGTCCTGCAACCGAATGCACGTAAACTGACTGTCCGCGTCGTACGGGGCCACCAATTCGAGTTTGGTACCGTCCACCAAGGTAGCCACTACCTCGGATTGAAGGTCGGGCCGGGCGTACACCGCCACTTTTTCGCCCAATTTGACGGCGACAAGGCGCGCATAGTAGCGCTCCACCTCGCGATAGGGCGGCTCGGCCGCTATATAGTTTTCGGCGGCGATATAGCCAATGCGCCCATTGTAACGCACCATATACCATGGCCACACCATCTCGTCGTCTTCGTAGCCCATTATGCGCAACACCTCAAAAACGGCGTCCTCTTTGGGAAGGACGGCAAAGGCCGTAGCCGAAAAGGAGGGGTATGGATATACGCCCGTAGAGAGGGATACGTCGTTGTAGCGCACGTAGTAGTCGTGCGGCTCGCTATAGCCCACCTCTGTGGTGTTGGCGCTGGGAACATAGACCCTTTCGATCCGCTCGACTCCCCCCACCTCGAGGGCAAATTCTATGTAGCTATAGGCGGTATCCAAATAGGTATGCTTGGCCATACGCATGGCGTAGGTGCCGGCCGGCACGCGCACCAAGCTCTCGTAATTGTTGGGATAGGCATAGCCCCACACCGATTGCTCTACCTTGACCACAGACACGGGGTCGTCCCAAGTGGGGGCGGGATAGGCGCTGTTTTGGCGCGAGCGTACTTCCAAATTGAGTACCACCAAAGCAGAATCGACCAAGGCGTACACTGCGCCCTCTTCGTCTATAGACAGAGCGGAAACGCCCACCTGAATGTTGTCGGCGTCCAAATAGCCGGTGGCGGTGCGTGTATAGACATATAGCGACCCGTTTTGGGCAAGAACGTATACGTTGCCGCAATAGTCGACGTCAAAATCGAGCGTTTGCAAGGCCGAAACGTCTATAGCTGCCCCCACCCGCTCGCCATCCTTATATTCTACGATCTCGCTTGCGGTCTGCACATAGACGATGCCTGCGTGCCTGCCCGCTTTGACGCGCGTCGCTGCGACGTCGATATAGACTTCCGCCGAAAACGGCAAAGCATATACGCCATCGGCTGTGAGCGCATAGACAACGGACTCCTCCGCACAAACCGAACGGACAACACTCGGCAAATAATAGACGGTGGACGTGTAGGCGGCGTCGGACGAGGGACGGGCGAAGTCATAACAAACCACCTCGTCATCGTCTGCGACGAATACCAGATCCCCCACGGTGGCCACGTCGGTGGCCAACCCGTCGAAGTGTGTATAGACGCCATCGCGCAACACCACGGTGCGACGGTTGCCATAGTCGTTGATAACGGTCATTTTGTCGTGTGCGACGGCGGTAGGCGCATGGAGTCTGCCGTCGTCCACGCCATAGGTACCGTACATACCCAAATAGGCAAAATCACCGCTGTAAATCTTGAGTGCGGACTGCCCGTTGTCGGCCACGTAGACGCGCCAATCGGTGCCGTCGAACGTTGTGCACATTGCGACGGGCGCCTGCAAATAGCGGTCGCCATCGCTCCCGCCTGCGGCCGCCGCCTCGATGACGACCTCGTCCGATTCGCCAAGCCCGCGGACAACGGCGCCGGCGCGCAAAAACAGATGGTCGACCAAATAGTCGTACCCCGCAAACTCGCCAGCGGTGCTCATTTCGCCTATGATAGGCGTATCACTATTGGTATCCACGCTAAACAGTACGCCCGACGAAGAATAGAAATAACACACGCCGTCGTGCGCCGCAAACCCTTGCGGAGACAAGGTCATGGGTATGCTTTTCATGTCAGGTCGCGTGGCCGAAAAAATGTCCTCGAATGTATACCACCGCAACGTGGTGAGATAGCAAACGAAGACGCGGCCGTTTTCATCTACGGCAAAGTGAACGAGCGGCGTAGAAACGGATTCACCCCACTCGTCGGTGGAAACCAACGGCGTGGGAATGTTGGTATCGCGCCAAGCGTCGGCGGCGCAATCGTATGCAGTAACAAAATCACCGCCCAAAGTCAACAAGACCTTGCCGCCATAATAGGCGAGATGCACGTTGCCCAACGAAGCGGGGTCCAAGGTAAGGCGTACGTCCCGCGTGTAGTCGCCGCGCACGGTCAGATAGGCCGCGCCCTCTTTGGCGTGCAAAACGGCCACCGTATCGCCGGATGCCGAAATAGCCGCTATCTCACCGAATGCAACGTAGTCGGCGGTGATATATTGGGAAGAAACCGCCTGTTCGGCCGCTGCCACCGAAGCAAAGCCAAAAGCGGCTGCGACGAGCACAGCCACCGCAATGGCGAACAACGACAACAGGCGTTTCATTCGTTTTTAGGAATTGGCGGCCTCGTTGAGACGGCGGCACAACTCTTCGGCCTCTATGCCGTGTACCATCGCCGCCTCGCCCACGGTCTCGCCGTGTGCAAAAGCGCAATGCAGGCAATGCATGCCGATGTCCATCAATACGGCCTCGACGGCCGCGCCATTGCCGCATTGTACGGCGTCCAAAATCATAGTATCGGGTTGAATAGTGGTCATAATAATCTCCTTTGAAACGTGATTTGCCGCAAGGGCAAAAATAGTATATTACGCCTTGCGCCGTTCACTCGTAGACAAACGAGAATAAGTCGCAAGGCAGGCGCCTACGCAGCGCACGATATGCGCAAGGCAAAAGCGCGTGAATGTCCGAAATCCGCCCGATTTGCCGTGGCGGTATGGCCAATGCTATGCGTCAGGGCGTAAGGCGATCGGGCCCGCGGAACAGGAACTCCACCTCTTTGATGGCGATATTCAACAAAATCATCGTCATACGATCGAGACCGATGCCAAAGCCGCCGTGCGGGGGACAGCCGTACTTGAAGAACTCGAGATAGAACTTGACGTCCTCGCCCAAGCCCTTTTCGTCGGCTTGGCGTTTCAACACCTCGTAGCGGTGCTCGCGTTGGGCGCCGGTGGTAATCTCGCACCCTTTCCAGATGAGGTCGTAGCCCTGTGGAATGCCCGCCTCGTTGCGCATATGATAGAAAGCGCGTTTTTCGGGGCTAAAGTCGGTAACGAATACAAATTCGTGATCGTATTTGTCGCGCGTGAAGGCTTTGCACATACGCTCGCCCTCCGTGCAAAGATCGCCCTTTTCGCACAATTCTTCGGCAAGGCCGCGCGCTTTGAGCTCGGTATACAGATCGGCCAACTTGATGCGGGGGAAAGGCAACGTGGGCACCACCACCTCTTCGCCGAACAACGCTTGGATCTGCTCGCCGTATTGCTCTTTGACAAAGCCCAGTACATAGGCGATCATCTCTTCTTCCAAGCGCATGACGTCCTCGTAACTATCGATATAGCTGAACTCCAAATCGAAACCGGTAAATTCGGTAGCGTGCTTGTTGGTGTTGCTCTTTTCGGCGCGAAAAACGGGGCCGCACTCAAATATGCGCTCGAACCCGGCCGCCATCGCCATTTGTTTGTAGAACTGAGGACTTTGCGCAAGGTAGGCCTTGCGATCGAAATAGGTCAACTCAAATACGTCGGCACCGCTCTCGGAGGCCGCACCGATGAGTTTGGGCGTGTGGATCTCGATGAAATCGCGTTGGAGCAAAAACTCACGCATTTTGGCGGCGATGAGCGTTTGCACCTTGAAAATGAGGGTATTGCGTTCGCTGCGCAGATCCAGCCAGCGATAGTCGAGCCGCAGATCGATGGCGCTCTTGTCCTCTATGGGCAAGGCCGCCGCAGTGGACTCAATGGTGATGCTATCGGGCAACATCTCGATGCCGCCCAACTTGACGTAACTGTTCTCTACCACCATACCCTCGACGGTAACGACCGAGTCGATGGTCAAATTTTTGATGACTTCGGCAAGTTCGGGGTGCTTCTCTTTTTCCACAGTCAGTTGCAACTTGCCGCTGACGTCGCGCACGACCAAAAACGCCATCCACTTTTTGTCGCGGATATTCTCTACAAAACCCTGCACTTTGTTGATTTCGCCCACCTTGACGGAGGCAATCTTACTTCTTGTCATATAAATCTCCTCTTTGCGCATACGCGCAGTATTACACATATTATATAACAAACGAATTTTGATTGCAACACTAATAAGAGCGATTTTTCGCTGTGCGTACAATCTTGCGCAAGGCTACGGACTGCGGCAAGGGCGTATGGTAGATAGAGGGCCATGCGCGCTCTGTCCTGCTAACCGCACACCTCGCCGAACACGCGAGCAAAATTGCCAAACGCCATCTTGGCGGCTATGCGCGCGCCGAGGCGGCGCTCCACCGCCGCCAAAAGTGTGGGCACCGCCGTGCAATCGCGCAACGGATAGCGCGTGGAGGTACCGTCGAAATCGGCACCGAACGCCAACACGTCCTCACCGCCCACTTGGTAGATATGCTCCACGTGCCGTACCGCCGCTGCCAGCACGTCCTCGGTAGGCACACACAAAAAATCGGGGCAAAGATTGAGCCCCGTCACTCCTCCCTTTTGGGCGAGAGCCGATATCATTTCGTCCGTCAAATTGCGCGAAACGCCCCGCACCATACGGGCATTGCTGTGCGAGGCTACCACAGGGGATTTCGACAAGCGCATAACGTCCCAAAACCCACCGTCCGAAAGGTGCGAAACGTCCACCAAAATGCCCAAACGATTCATTTCGGCCACCACGTTGCCCCCCAATTCGGTCAAGCCCTTGGTCTGCGGCATATAGATCGCCGCTTCGCCCAAGGCGGCGATTTTCGCCTCGTCGCAGTTGGGATAGCCCAGCCGATTGACAAAGTTCCACGTCAACGTCATCATGCGCAACCCTTTGGCATAGAGCGTTGCCAAACGGGACGGATCTTGCTCGACCACGCCGCCCTCCTCTATGGTAAACATAGCGCCCACTTTGTCTTGGCGCACGGCTTCGGCAAGGTCGGCGGCACACCGCACGGGCAGCGCTATATCGGCATTACCCGCCAATTCGGCGGCCAATTTGTCGGCATAAGCCAAGGCACGACCAAACAAATCGCCACTATCGTAACGCAAAAAAGCGGCGAAACAAACAAGCCGCGCACCCGCCGTATGGGATCTTTCCAAATCGAGTTGGCCTTGGTTGCGGCGCAAAGAAGGGTATTCGGTGAGGGTATCGCAATGCAAATCGGCATAAATCATATTGCATTGTATAAAAATGTTCTCTACTTGTTGCAAAGAGCCGACATATTGCCTCGCTTTGTCAATTAAACCCTATCTTTCGTTTGTCCTTGGCCTTGGCGTCGCGGAATTCGCTGTCGGCCGAAGCGGCGGCAAAATCTTCTTTTTTGAGCACGATCTCGTCGGCCTTTTCGATTTGACTGCGCATAATGGCTTTGGCGCGCGTGCGCTCGTACAAGTTGCGCACGTAGCGGCCGTTGCCAAAGGACTTGTCCTGTATAAACTCGTCCGAAAGCCCCTCGAAAAAGGCAAACGCCGCCTCGAGCATCGCTTGCTCGAATCGGCCGAAACGGCGCACCATACTCTCGAAGATCTGCCCCAGTTCGCTACGGGTATAGTTGGGAAACTCGATGAGATAGGGCATGCGATTTTCCAAGCCGGCGTTGGCCGTCATCATCTTGGCGATATCGTCGGTGTAGCCCGCCATGATCACCACCATATCGTTGCGGTGATTTTCCATTTGGGCAATGAGCGTATCCAACGCTTCTCGTCCGAAGTCGCGGCTATCCTCGGTGCTACGACACAGCGAATAGGCCTCGTCGATAAAGAGCACGGAGCCGTAGGCGTCGCGGCAGATAGCGGCCGTTTTGGGCGCAGTTTCGCCCACGTAGCGCCCCACCAGATCGCGCCCGTGTATCTCGTGCAAGTCGCCTATGCGCAACACGCCGCGCTCTTTGAGCATACGTCCTATGATGCGCGCCACGGTCGTTTTGCCGGTGCCGGGGTTGCCTACAAAACGCATATGCACGCTGGGCATCTCCATGCCCTCGATGTTGCGGGCGGCGGCGATCTGCTCCACCACTTCGTGCAATTTGGCGCGCAC
Organism: uncultured Clostridia bacterium; assembly: GCA_946648015.1. Classification (GTDB taxonomy): domain Bacteria; phylum Bacillota; class Clostridia; order Christensenellales; family CAG-1252; genus RUG14300. Next base: position 6,872 of record CAMPCZ010000042.1, on the reverse strand, counting down.
CGTTGCCAAACCGATCATCGAGTCGAGCAACGCTTCGGCACTCTTGGTGTAGTCGGCGTGGGGTAAGATAGACGCCAACTCGGCGGATCCTATATCCATTCCGTCCAACCCGTTGTCGGCATTGTAGAGCATTTTGGCCACCAGAACGTCGCGGCAAATTTTCTTGACGGTGCTAACGCCGTAAAACGTGCCGTCCGCCTTTTCGCGCAAAAGCAAATTGTGAAATACCTCCCAAGCGTCGGGTTGCAAGGAGGCACCGAACGAACGCAAATAGCGCTCCGCTTCTTGCTGCAATTCCTCTTTGCCAAAGGGGGCGAAGGATACCGTGCGCACGTTGAGCACGTCGTTGACGCCCTCCCACACGCGCTGTAAAGCGTCCTTTTCGACAAAGGGGACCACCAGCACCACTATACCGTTGCGCTGAGCGGACACCGCCTGCAAAAAGGCGCGGAAGGTTTCGCTACGCACGTTGTCCATCCAAGCGGCCACAGATACGACGGCCACCGTATGTTTTTCATCGTCGGACAAAGCCGACTTTACCTCGTCGAATGGGTCGTCGTTGAAGCGGTCATCCCCCTTCTTGACGGTAAAATAGGCAGCCTCGGTCTCATCTCCGTTGAACATACCCGCCTTGCGCAAGGCCTCGCGCAAGATGTCGACGTACCCCTTGAGGTCGTACCCTTCGTCGATAGAAAACAGATAGTGGCTGTTGCCCAGCACTTCGCCCAAGGTGCCGTTGGCAGTATAGGGGGCCAATTTGGCTATGCGCTCGATGGTGGTTATAAACTCGCCTGCGCCTATAAGGTCGGTACATAAGGCCCGTATTTGGGCGGATACGCCCCCCTGTGCCACCACGGCGTCGCCCGGCGTCGCGTCGGACTGCGCGTCGTCATCGGCGGCCGGCTCCGGGGACTTGGCGTTTTTGGACTGAGAGCCGTAGGGATAATAGCGCACCGTTAGTACCTTGCCGTTGTTGCGATTGAGTTGCAACTTGTCGGCAAGCCCGTTGGCGATCTTCTCGTATATGGGCCGAGCCTCCACCTCGCTGAGGTCGGGCGCGATCCATTGGCAATAGCGGTCACCGCCAAGCGCCAAAACCAACTTGTCCCGGCTCAGTTCTTTGACAAACGCCACGGTAAACTCGCCCAAGGGCATATCGTTGGCGTTGCAAAACTCTACGAAATCGTCCGCCCATTCTACAGTGAATATGTATTTCATCTTCTTCTCCCATGCTTACCAAAGCAAATTTTACTTACATTATAGTACCGTTTAGTGCCAAAGTCAATATCAAAGAAGGTTGACGATAGCCTCTATCTCCTCGATGGCGCGCGCCGTGCCCACGGCCAGCCTTAGCTCTTTGGCGTTACGCCTGCCCGACACCGCCGCGATGAGGTGCGGCTTGAGTAGCATACACGCCACGTGGTCGCCGAACGTTTGGCGCAACAAAGATAGTTGCAGCGTAAAATCGGCCTTGTAATCCACCTCGGGCGTTTGCCCCAATATCTCGGCAAAAAGCGAGGTATGCCCCACGGCGCCTCGCGCTATCATCACGCCGTCAGCACCGGTGGTAGCCTTGATGGCACGGTAGTCCTCTGCCGTTTTGACGTCGCCGTTGGCGATGACGGGCACGTCTACCGCCTCTACCACTTGGCGTATCGCCTCCCAATCGGCGCGGCCGGTATACAGTTGTTTGCGCGTGCGCCCATGCACGGTGACTGCCGCGGCGCCCGCTTCTTGCATTTGTCGGGCAAATTCGGGAGCGATCACACTATCCCACCCCAAACGCATCTTCACGGTGACGGGCTTGCCCTTGGCGCCCTCTATGGTAGCGCGCACAATGTCTTGGGCCCGGCGAGCGTCTTTCATGAGGGCGCTACCTTCCCCGCGAGACACCACTTTGGGCACGGGACACCCCATATTGATGTCTATGATATCGAATTTGGCCACCGCCTCGTGACCGGCCGCTCTGAAAAATATGTCGGGATCGCTACCGAACAGCTGTATGGCGGCAGGCGTCTCGCAAGGCGCGACCAAGGTGAGCACTTCGGTTTGTTTGTTGCGGTGCATCAGCCCGCACACGCTCACCATCTCGGTGTACGTCAAACCCGCGCCATAGCGGCGCGCAAGGGTGCGAAAGCCCAAATCGCTGACGCCCGCCATGGGCGCCAGAACCGCGTCGGATTGCAACCGATAAGGGCCTATTTTCATGGTTTCACACCCTTTATACGGTCGTAGGTGGCCCACAACTCGTCCACCGACACTTCGTCTATGCGTTTGCCCATAGCGGCGAGCGCTTCTTCGACCGCTGCGAAACGCTCTACGAATTTGGCGGTACTCTGCAACAGAGCCAATTCGGGCTCGACGTGCAACCAGCGTAGCACGTTGACAACGGAAAAGAGCAGATCGCCCCCTTCCATCACCCTCTCTTCGTCGGTGGCGGCGGCAAGCAACTCGGCGAGTTCCTCATCCACCTTAGAGGCGGCCTGCTCGACCGAATCGAAGTCGTAGTGCGCCTTCGCCGCTATCTTTTGCACTTTTTTGCTGCGCATCAAAGCGGGCATGGGCGCCACCATACGGAGTTTTTGCGTATACGTCGTTTGATTCTTTTCCACGGCCTTGGCGCTATCCCAAGCGGCAAGCGCCTCTTCGGCATTGGCGGCGTGCACGTTGCCGAACACGTGGGGGTGGCGACTAATCAGTTTGGTGCACAACGCGCTAAGCACATCCGCCACCGTAAACTCGCCCGCGTCCTCGGCCATAGAGGCATGAAACACGGCTTGTAGCAAGACGTCGCCCGTCTCCTCCAGCATTTTGTCCGTGTCGTCCAAGTCGATGGCCTCCACCAGCTCGTAGGCTTCCTCTATGCAGTTGGCGCGTATGCTTTGGTGCGTTTGCGCCTTGTCCCACTCGCACCCGTCGGGCGCACGCAGGCGAGCCAACAAATACACCACGTCCTCGAAGTTGTGGCGTTGTTTTTGCAAAAAAGGTAGGTAGGGCAATACGTAGCAACATTGGTAGCCGTAGCCTTTTTGCCTATCCAAATCGGCGACGGATACCTTGGTCGCCTTGCCCTTGGACACGAAATACCCCTCCACGTCCCCATATGTATCGAGCAATTTGAGTTTGACCTCTCCCGCCAACACCTTATCGTCCAACTCGGTGAGCACCAGGGTGCATTGGGGTGCCAAAAAGGTGGGTGCGATGGTCAACTGCAACGCCGACAAATACTCGGCGCGCTCGGCCACTACGCCGGCGGCGGCCAAGGCCGCGGCAACGTGCGACACGCCCGGCACTATTTCTACCTCGCATTGGGAAGACAGCAACTCGACCACCGCGTCCTCTACGCCCGCGCCGTCCACGCAATAGACTGCGTCCCCGCTCGCTACCAAGCGTCCTGCAATGGCAGCCAGCAGCCCGTCGAAATCGGCGGCTTGGTCGTAGAGATCGTCGCAAGAAACATAGTCCACGCCCAATTTTCCAAGGGTTTTGGCGGCGGCAGTCTTGGCCGTGCGCACATAGACGGGGCGGCCGCTCTTGCAAGCCGCCGCACCGCGCAAGGTAACGTCATTGACGTCCAACCCCATACCTACTATCGTTATCATACACACCTCACGTGCCCACACGTCTATTGCGCCACCACTTGGCGCCGTATGCGCACCACAGTATTATACCATAAACCGCCGCGCCTAGCAAGATATTGAGCAAAACCGACGGCGTATTATCGCCCAGCAGTCGTCCCAGCGCCCACAGCACCACGCCCATACACAGCGAGGCAAACGCCGTGGCGGCAAGCGGCTTTGCCAACAAATAGCGCCCCGTCAGATGGCAATAGGTGACCACGTGCAACGCAAGCACCGTGCCGTAGCACAAAAGGCTGGCTATAGCCGCGCCCATCATGCCCCAAAACGGCACCAACACAAGATTGGCCACCAATTTGACTGCGCCGCCTATCGCCATCTGCTTGGCGCCCGTTACGCTGCGTTCGACCGCTTGCAAAAGAGCGTTGAACACCTGCTCTAACGCGATGATGGGCACCCCCACCGCACATACGCGCAACAAGTTGGCGGCGCCTGCCTGTTCGGCTGTGGATAGGCGCGGATACAATAGCCCTACCACGTCGGCCGAAAGCAATGCCAGCCCCACCCCGCACGGAACGGACAACGCCAACACCACCTCTACGGTTTCTTTGCTACCGCGGCGCACGCCGCCGATATCTTTGGCGGCCATCCACTTGCTGACCACGGGCACGACCAAAGTGACGAAAGCGAGCGTAAGCACCACGGGCAAAGTGCTAACGGTATTGGCGGCACCGGTAAGCAAGCCGTACTGCGCCACCGCGTCCGCTCTGCTCGCACCGCCCCACACGGCCAAGTTGACCAACAGCAAGCTGTCGATCCCCGCCACCACGGGCATGACCATATTGCACGCCGTAATAGGTCGGGAGCTGAGCCAAATGGGTTTGAGCGCCACCGCTACGTCGGGTCGGCCATAACGGTAACCCAAAGCGTGGTAGCCTGCCACGCACCAAGCGGCGGCGGCCACCTCGGCAAGGCTCACGCCCGCCAATGCGCCCAAAACGGCGTAGTCGGCGCCCCGCGACGCCAGCCAATAGGCAAAAGCCAAGCCCGACAACTTGACGACCTGCTCGCACAACGCGTGCCCCGCCAGCACGCCCGAGTGCATATTGGCGCTAAACCACCCGCGATAGGCGGCGCCGATGGCGACGGCAAGCACGGCGGGCGCCATAATGACGTAGCCCCAGGCGAGAAAGGGGTACCCCTGCGACGCGGCCAGCGGATAGGCGAGCGCCACCAATAGCAGTGCGCCCAAGCCGCCCGACATAGCCATAAGCGTGATGGATCGACGAAATACGGCATATCCGAACGTTTGATTTTTGGCAATTTGGCGCGCCAACAACACGGGCATGGCCGACGAAGTGAAGGCCAGCACCAGCGCATATACCGGAAACACCAGCTGATAGGCGCCGATGCCCGCTGCCCCCAACAAATTGGTCAGAGGCAGTCGATAGGCCGCTCCAATGCCTTTGGCAACAAAAGAGCACAGCATCAACAAGACGCCGTGCCCCAGCAGCGATGCGCGACGTTTACTCACCGATTTCTTGGGCAAACAAACAACACGCCGTTTCGACCACGCCCTGCTCGCGGTTGCCTACCGGCCGGTCGCTGGCAAGCAATATAGCACCGAAAAGGTCGCCACGCACCACCAAAGGGCTGACCATAAGGTAGGCGCGCTCGGCGCCGCCTTTGCTCATTGCCACATGGTTGAGCACGGCGCTTTTGCGCTTTTGCATACAGCTTGCCACCGCCGCGGACAAAAGATCGCCTTGTTCGTTCTGCGCCCCTTTGCCTACGCCTACCAACAAACGCTCGGTATCGGCGACAAACACCACGTTGCCGACCAGCCGCTCCACCACGCGCACGTAGCCCTCGGCGCTATCTTCCAAATTGCCCACGGCCGAATACTTTTTGAGAAACAGCCCCTCTTCTTGGGCATAGATCTCCAACTCTTCGCCCTCTTTGAGGTGCATCGTGCGGCGTATTTCTTTGGGGATCACCACCCTGCCCAACTCGTCCATTCTGCGTATCATTCCCGTTGCTTTCATACCCTCTCCTTTGGGGGTAGTATGTGAAAACACGGCGTTTTATACCCGACAAATTGGCGCAAAAAGGCGTTTTATACCCGACAAATCGGCGCAAAAAAGGATGCGTAGGCTGTGGCTGAACAAGGTGATTTGTCAAATCAAGTGCAACACCGCACAAAAAAAAGTCCACTCACAAGGAGTGGACTGCTCGATTGACGCAAATTAGGCGCTGTAAGGCACGATGGCAAAGAACACGATGGCCAACACGGCGATGGCGACCGAAAAAGCGATGGTGAGAATGCGCAAAATACGTTGCTTGCTACCACCCTTGCTCTTGGAGAAGAAACTCTCGCTATTGCCACCCGTAATGGCACTGACACTGTCGCCCGAACCACGTTGCATCAACACCAACACGATGAGAGCGATGGATAACAACGCGATGACGCACATCAACACACCGGCCGCCACAGTCCTGGCCTGCGTTGCGGTTAAACTTGCTAAAACTAAACTGCCTATCATAAGGATACTGCTCCTTTTATCAAATTGCTTACCTATTGTAGCATAGGTTTTGCAAAATAACAAGCGTTTTGACGAAGTTTTTGCGAAGTATGCCAAATAATCGCCAAGCGTCAGGCCGCTTTTGCGCCGCAAAAGGAAGACTTCGGCATTGACACGAGCCAAACGCCGTTGTATAATGGAAAATATATGAAAAAGAAAGTAGTTTTGATAGTTATAATATGCGCGATATGCGCCTTGGCCAGCGGCCTTGCGGCCTGCTCGCAACCCCGACAAGAGGCCGCGCTTACGCCCATGAGCGAGGTAAGCCTCGACGGACACTTGCTCACTTGGCAAGCGGTAGAGGGCGCCACGCACTACTCGCTGCGCGTGTGCTACGACGACCACAACGGCTTTGAGGTGCCCGTAGACGGCACGAGCTACGTGCTCAAGCTGTACCGAGAAGGCACCTACACCTTGTACGTGCGCCCCGCTTTTTCGACGGGATACGGCGCCTATAGCGACGCCATTCGCTACGTCGTGCAAACCGAGTCGACCATAACGCCCGTAGACGACGGCGACGTCATATTGCGCGGCGCAGGCACCTACGAGGATCCCTTGTTGATATACACCAAAGAGGAATTGGCCAGCCTTTCCAACGGCAAACGCGAGGTGCAAGAGAACGGCGAAACGACCAAGGTGCAAAACTACTATCGCCTGATGCAAGACATAGACCTTGCGGGCGAGGAATGGCAGTCGATAGGCGCCTCGAGCG
>CAMPCZ010000041.1 GCA_946648015.1 uncultured Clostridia bacterium | reverse complement strand
GGGGCGCGGCGCCAGCCGCTATCTCACCACCAAAGAGGTTGCCTATCTCAAAAATTTAGTGAAAGACTAAATCACAACGGCTATTGCATTGCCCCACTGTCGGGTGTATACTGTGGTTATGCAAACGAAGTCCGCTCCCATTCCCGCCGAAAGGCCCGTTTATACCAAGCCCTATTTTTGGCAACTGGCACTATCGACGCTATTGGCCGCTCTTTGCGCGGTCGTTTTTGTATTGGGCGTAGGTGAAATAGGCGACCTCAAGCGTGCCAAAGCCACCGTGCACTTGGTGGACGCATACACCTATGAGTTGCGATTTGACACCGCAACGGGCGAAGCGGTAGTACGCAAGACGTCCCGCGTGCCGGTGCGCGACTTCAAAGAGGGACAGACCCTGCCCGTGCGCTATCATGCGACCGATCCTACCCAAGTGGAGCCATACGTCGATATGATCGTGCTGGGCGCGTGCCTTGCCGTAGCCGCCGTGGTGCTGGGGTTCATTGGCGTCTTTGCGACGCGAGAAGACTGCAAACGGCGCAAGCGCTGGCAAGACGTACTGGCCGAAGGAGTGCCCGTCGCGGCCACCGTCATCAGCATTTACCCCGATTACGTCGGCCTGACCAAGCGCGCGAGGCGCCGCTACAGCCGACTGGACTGCGCATACACGCCCGCTCGAGCCGAGGCCGCAGAGGGCTCAGTTTGGCTGTTTACGAGCGAGCGATTTCTTACGCCCGAGGCCAAATTCGAGGGCAACGTAACGGTCTATGTTGTGCCAAATCGTCCCGAAAACTACTATGTCGATCTCGATAGTCTGGTGATCGACCGCGTCGTCGAGGCGCAAAAACAAGATTGCATTTAGGAGGAATTATGAGCAAAGCAAACCCCATCAATAAGCATCTCAAAGGGCTTATTATCGCCCTCATCGTTTTGGCGGCTATCGGCGTGTTGCTGGCCTCGGCCGCGTTGTCCACCTATATCCCGCGCGGCTACAGGCCCGACTATGCCTCGGCCGCCGTTGCCGACAATCCGCATATCGTCTACGACGGCACGACCAATGCGGACGGCACCTACAAAACGTTGGTATGCGCGCACCGTGCAGGACGCACCCTCGCACCCGAAAACACCATCGCCGCGTTTGCCAAGTGCTTTGACAATATGGCCGAATTCGGATATGCATTCGACACGCTCGAATTCGACTTGCACCTCACCAAAGACGGATATTTGATTTTGTTGCACGACGACACCTTGGATCGCACCAGCGACTGCACGCAAAAAGGCGAAAAGAAGGTGTACCCCAAAGACAAGACTTTGGCCGAACTCAAGACCTACAATATGGGGTATAATTTCCAAGACCCCGAGCAACCCGGCACCTACCCCTACCGCGATTTGAGCGACGCCGAGTTGGATGCCGCCCACTGCCGTATCTGCACGCTGGAAGAAGTGCTCGATTACATCAACGCACGCCTTGCCGCAGGGCAAAACATGAACTATATCATCGAAATAAAAGACGACGGCGAAAGAGGCAAAGAGGCCACCGACAAATTGTACCGCACCATGCTCGACTACGACATATTGGACAAAGTGATCGTGGGCACTTTCCACCAAACCATCACCGGCTACATAGACGAGGCCTATCACAACCGCACCGACGGCAAAAACATCATTCGTTCCGCTTCCATCAAAGAGGTGCTGGGATTTTACGTATCCATGATACTCAACCTCGACCTCGGCAAGCAAAACGTGGGATATAGCGTGCTGCAAATACCCTACCGCGACTTTGTCATCAATTTGGGCAAGCCGGCCATCATCGAGTACGCGCATGCCTTTGGCATTGCCGTGCAATACTGGACTATCAACAACGCGGCGGATATGCAGTATTTGGCCGAGGCGGGTGCCGATACGATCATGACGGACGACCCCGCCCTACTCTACAAAACCATCAAAACGCCTCAATAGGACGACTCGTAACAAAAGGCTCGCTATCGGCGAGCCTTTTTTCGTACGGTGTTGCACTTGATTTAACAAATCACCACGGTGTTGCACTTGATTTAACAAATCACCACGGTGTTGCACTTGATTTGACAAATCACCCATTACGACGGATACTGTCGACAGGAGGCGACAAAGCCACGGGCAAGCGGCGCAAGCGCAACCGGACAAACCTATTCGCAATAGACAAAAACTATTGCAGATCGGCAGGCTCGCGCGGGACGTATTCGTGGCGATAGGTCAGTTTGAGAAGCACGGGCGTAAGAAGGGAACTGAGCAAAATAATAGCCAGCACAAAAGGCATGATAGAGGGAGATACCAAACCTGCCAGCACCCCTTTTTGCGTGCAGATCAACACCACCTCGGCGCGAGCCATCATACCGATCCCCACGCGCAGGCTATCCTTGGTGCCAAATCGGCAGATGCGGGCGCCCACGCCGCACCCAAGGAGTTTGCCCAGCAAGCCCACCGCTACAAAGCATAGACCGAAAAGGGCAAAAGTGGACGATATACTAAATTCTCCGCGCGCTATCTGCAACATAGTGGTAATGCCTATATTGGCAAAAAACACGGGGCCGAACACCATATAGGTGGACACGTCGGCCTTGCGGTCAATGTACGAGCTGTCTTTGAGCCCCGACAGCAACAACCCTGCGATAAATGCGCCCGTAATATCGGCCACGCCAAACCAAGCCTCGGCCGCATAGGCATAGAAAAAGCACAAAGCAAAGGCATAGATGGCGACGCGGCGGAAGTGGTGGTGCCGCACGGCAAGCAATTTGAATAGCAACCGAAACACCAGCCCTACGCCTATCGCCAAGCCGAAGAACAGCACGATATTGGCAATCACCACCCATATTTCGGCGGCGCCTGCCACCGCAACGCCCGCTCGCGCCAACACCTTGCCGAGCAAACCCGTATTGGCACCCGTGCCCGCACCGCGCAAGCCGATGACAAGGCTGAGCAAAGCGATGCCGATGATGTCGTCCAAGATGGCGGCCGACATAATGGCCGTACCTACCTTTGTATCCAATTTGCCCAATTCTTTGAGGGTGGCGACGGTAACCGACACCGACGTGGCGGTGAGTATCACGCCATAAAACAGGCAGCTGTAAATATCCTTAAAGCCAAAAAACGCACCCGCAACGCCAAAGCCCAAACCAAGGGGCACCACTACGCCCAATACGGTAACGACGGTAGCCACCGCACCTGTCTGCTTGACCTTGGCAAGGTCGGTATCGAGCCCGGCCGAAAACATGATGATGACCACGCCTATTTTGGCCAAGAAGGACAGCCCCTCCTCTACGGCGGGGGTAAGAATGGTTTGAGAAGGAATAAACCCCAAAAGTCCCACGGCTATGCCGGCCACGATCATACCTATCACTTGGGGTATGCCCAAGCGGCCGAGCATTACGCTTGCCGTTTTGCTGAGTACCAATATAAGTGCCAATGGCAACAAAAGCGTGTAGTATTCCATAACAAGTACCTGAATCGCACAAATTGTATCACTTTGCGTATGACAATGCAACCGTTTGGCGACAATTCTTATCGGATAGGCCCAGCTGCACCCACTCGAACAGTAGGCGCATACCAATGAGTAGAGCCTACGACGAGCAAAGTGCGTTGCGACAAACGAACGAAGCGAGAAAATGCGTGATCTCTATTTGGATTTCAAATAGCGGCCGCCGAGGGTAAAAGTTATACTTATAACGCATTTTTCCATGAAAAACCTCGTTTTTTTGTGAAAACGGCATATTATTTTCAAAAAAAGGCTTGAAACGCGACCACGACTCGTTGTATAATGCTTTGTATATTCCGTGCGAGCGCGCACGGTGCTTCATGGTTTAGGAGGACGCTATGTTTCAGTTGGCAGCCACAAACATCAATTTGGCCGAGATCTTGCGCGACGCCATCATGCCCGAAGGCTTCGAGGTGGCGGGCGTCAACGTAAGCCCGGGCTGCATCAGCGCCGTTATAGTGGCGGGCGCCTTGTTGGTGGTGGCCGCCATACTGCGCATTTTTGTCATTCCGCGTTTCAAAACCGTGCCCGGCAAACTGCAAGCCGTCATCGAAAAGATAGTGGAGTTTTTTGCCGATATGGCCAAAGGCAACAGCCCGCACCGCTACGGCTATTTGGGCGCGTTTGCTTTTGCCGCGGGTATCTATATCTTCGTAGGCACCTTGTTCGAGTTGGTCGGCGTGCAGATCGTGGTCGACGGCACCGTATATACCCTGCCCGCCGTGATGAGCGACATCAACGCCTGCATCGCATTGGCCGCATCGGCCTTTTTGAGCATTTTGATAGGCGCGATCCGCGTCAACAAATTCAAGGGCGTGGGCAGCACTTTGATGGATTTCAGTTTGCCCATCAGTATGAGTTTTCGTCTATTCGGCTCCCTTCTTTCGGGGCTGTTGGTCACCGAGCTTGTGTACCAAGTGGCGTTTTTGTATTTCTCCATCGTCGTACCCGCTATAGTCGGCGTACTGTTCACGTTGGTACACGCCTTGATACAGGCCTACATTTTGCCCTTCCTCACCACGCTGTTCTATGGCGAAAAGACGGAACCGTCGCGCAAAAAAGCCAAAAAATCCAAAAAGCCCGCCTCACAAGAGGCGTAAACAACAATAGTTGCGAGTCATCGCAAAAGGAGATACGTTATGAGTTTGATACTATCCGCAGTCGAATCGTCCGCCGCATCTTTGCTGGCAATAGCCGCCGCTTTGGCCATTTTGATCCCCGCGTCCGTCGGCGCCATAGGCATGGCCATCGCCATCAGCAAAACGCTGGACGCCATCGCGCGTCAACCCGAGGCCGAGGGCAAGTTGCGCACCACCCTTATTTTGGGCTTGGTATTTATAGAAACGTGCATTATCTACGCCTTGATCGTCGCTATCATGATCGTCATTCAACTATTCTAAGTGTATCGTTATGTTAGGAATTGATTGGATAAAAATACTCATACACCTGGTGGTGTTCGCCGTGTTGGGCGTGGGGCTGTACTTTTTGCTGTACAAGCCCGTTTTGCGCTTTATACGCAACAGGCAAGAGTCCATTCAAAAGGGCATTGACGACGGCAACGCGCTCAAAGAGGAGGGCAACGCGCTCAAGGCGGAATACGATCAAAAATTGTCCGCCATAGAAGAGGAACGCAATGCCGTTATCGCCGAAGCGGAAACGCAAAAGCAGGAGATACTCGATGCCGCCAAAGAGAGCGCCGCCAGAGAGAGCGAGGCCATCAAGCAACGCGCAAGGCAAGAGGCGGACGCCGCCAAACAACAGGCAGTGCAGGATATGCAAAAGGACGCGGGCAAGGTAGCCACGCTCATTGCAGGCGAAATTTTGCATCGCGAGATCTCGGCCGAGGAAAACGACCAAATCATATTGGATTGCCTCAAAGCTTGGAGTGAAAATGACTAAGATCCACGTTACTACCGCCACCGCGCTGTCGCCCCGTATGCTCGACGAGGTGGAGCGCTGGCTCAACAACCGCTACGGTACCGTTTCCGTGCAATATCACGTAGACGATTCCCTCATAGGGGGCATCGTCATCTTTGACGGCGAAACGGTATTTGACGGTAGCGTCAAAGGCAAACTAAAGGGATTGAATACGCTATGAACGACACTTTTCATTTGATAGAGAAACAATTCCTCGACCGCCTGTCCGCACTCTCCCCCACCGGCACCGTTGCCAAAGCGGGCCGAGTGGCTACCTCTTGCGACGGCGTGGTGATGATAGAAGGTTTGCAAGACGTCAAAAACGGCGAACTCATCTTTTTGGGCGAAGACAGATACGCTTTGGCCCTCAACTTGGAACATGATATGGTGGGGGCCGTACTACTGTCGGGCGAAAACGAAGTTTCGGCGGGCGATTTTGCCTATGCCACCCATCGCATAGCCGCAGTCCCCGTCGGCGAGGCAACGCTCGGCCGCGTGCTCAACCCGTTGGGCCACCCGTTGGACGGCGGGCCAGTGGTCGAATCGAACGTATATCGCAATCTCGAGAGCCCCGCGCCCACCATTTGGCAACGCGCCAAGGTAGACAGCCCCTTGCAGACGGGCGTCAAAGCCATAGACAGCATTGTGCCCATAGGCAAGGGTCAGCGCGAGTTGATCATAGGCGACCGTCAGACGGGCAAAAGCGCATTGTGCATAGACGCCATCATCAACCAAAAAGGCAAGGACGTCATATGCGTATACGTTGCCATTGGCCAAAAGAGCAGCACCATTCGCAAGGTAATAGACGACCTCAACGAGCACGGCGCCATGGACTACACCGTAGTGGTCGCGGCCACCGCGGCACATTCCGCATCTTTGCAATATTTGGCGCCCTACACGGGTACGGCCATTGCCGAGGAATTTATGTATCGCGGCAAGGATTGTCTTATCGTATACGACGACTTGTCCAAGCACGCCGTTGCCTACCGCACCATTTCCTTGTTGCTCAAGCGTCCGTCGGGGCGCGAGGCCTACCCCGGCGACATATTTTATCTGCATTCGCGCTTGCTGGAACGCAGCGCGCACCTTAGCCCCGCTTTGGGCGGCGGCAGTATGACGGCATTGCCCGTGGTAGAAACGTTGTCGGGCGACATTTCGGCCTATATTCCCACCAACGTTATAAGCATTACCGACGGCCAAATATACTTGGAGAGCGAACTCTTCCACGCGGGTATACGCCCCGCCATCAACGTGGGTCTATCGGTAAGCCGCGTCGGCAGCGCCGCGCAATGCAACGCCATCAAAAAGGTGAGCAAACAGATTCGTTTGGACTTGGCGCACTACCGCGAAATGACCCTTTTCGCACGATTCGGCGCCGACCTCGACCAACAAACCAAGGCGACGCTTGCCCGTGGCGAGCGCTTGACCGAAAGTCTCAAACAAGGCCGCTACAAAACAAAATCAGTGTGCGATATGACGGCGGAACTATACGTCGTTACGCACAAAACCATACTGGAAGGCGTCCCCACCGACAAGGTGCAACCTTTGATGGAGGCGCTACTTCAAACTCTGCACCGCGAGCAAGGCGACATGATGCGCCGCATAGAGCAAGAGGGAGATTTTGCGCCCGCCGACATAGAATTGGTGGCCGAATACGCCAAAAAATTGGTGGCGGCAATGCAATGAAAGGCCTTAACGAGATAAAAACGAGGATCGGCGGCGTAAGCGATACGGTCAAAATCACCAAGGCCATGTATCTGATTTCCACTGCCAAAATGCCCGCTCTCGCGCAAGACCTTGCCGCCGCCGAGATCTACCGCAGATCGTTGGATTTTGCGGTGGGACGATTGGCGTCGGCGGCCCACGCCACCAACCCCTATTTGTCCCCCCACCCCGACGCAAAACGCACGGGCTACATTGTCATTGCCGGCGACAAAGGACTGTCGGGTGACTACAACCATTTGGTATTGGACGCCGCGTGGGAATATCTTGCCGATGCGCCCGACCGCAAGATCTTTGCGGTGGGCTATATGGCCAAAGAGTTTTTCAAGCGCATGGGTGTCAAAGTCAACAGCACCTATATGCACATGATGCAACACCCGCTCATCGAAGACGCGGGCGAGATAGCCGACCGATTGATGCGCGATATGGTGGACGAAAGACTCAAAGAAGTATATATCATCTACACCCGCGCCAACAAATTGCACGACCAAAAGGTGGTGTGCGAAAAACTGTTGCCCTTGCCCTATTCGCCGCAAGAGGAAGACGTGGCGCTATCCGCCCCCAATACCGACGTTACGCCGCTGATACGCGCGGCGCTGTGCGCCATCATTTACGACGCATTGCTCAACGCCGCGGCCGCCCTCAACTACAAACACATGACCAGCATGCAAAAAGCCACCAAAAACGGCGAAGAAATGTTGGAAAACCTAAAGCAAAACTACAACCACGCAAGGCAAAGCGCCATCACCGCCGAATTGATAGACGTAAACGTAGCCAGAATGGCTAATGAGGACATCGAATGAAATTCCATCAAGGCAAAATCGTACAAATCATAGGCCCCGTCGTCGACGCACAATTCGACGACTATATGCCGCACCAAAACGAATTGCTGTCGGTTCGCGCCGAACACGGCACCGTGGGCATAGAGGTACACTCGCACCGAGAGGGCAACGTGGTGCGTTGCATTGCGTTGGAGAGTACCGAAGGCTTGGCGCGCGGCATGCAGGTAGAAAGCACCGGCGCCACGGTGGAGATACCCGTCGGCGAGCAAGTCTTGGGGCGCGTGCTGGACGCATTGGGCAAGCCCCTCGACGAAAAAGAGCCCCTACAAGGCAAAAAGTGGAGCATTTATCGGGAGCCGCCCGCCCTCAAAGAGCAACGCAGCGGCACCCAAATACTGGAGACGGGCATCAAGATCATCGACCTGTTGTCCCCCTACCCCAAAGGCGGCAAGATAGGCCTTTTCGGCGGCGCCGGCGTGGGCAAGACGGTATTGATATTGGAACTTATCGGCAACGTAGCGCGCGAGCACGGCGGCTACTCGGTATTTACGGGCGTAGGCGAGCGAAGCCGCGAAGGCAACGAGATGGTAGCCGAAATGACCGAGTCGGGCGTGATCAAAAACACAGCCTTGGTTTTCGGTCAAATGAACGAATCGCCGGGCGCGCGTATGAGAGCGGCGCTCAGCGGACTGACCATCGCCGAATACTTCCGCGACGTGGCGCACCAAGACATACTGCTGTTTATAGACAACATCTACCGTTATGTACAGGCCGGCAGCGAAGTAAGCGCGCTGTTGGGACGTATGCCCTCGGCCGTAGGTTATCAACCCACTTTGGCCAACGAATTGGGGCAACTGGAGGAGCGCATCTGCTCTACCCAAAACGGCTCTATCACCTCGATACAGGCTGTCTACGTACCCGCGGACGACCTCACGGACCCGGCGCCCGCCACCATCTTTACACATCTGGACGCCACCACGGTGCTGTCGCGCAAGATAGTGGAGCAAGGCATCTACCCCGCCGTAGACCCCTTGGAGAGTACCAGCCGCTTTTTGGAGCCCGACCTCGTAGGAGAGGAGCACTACAATACGGCGCGCCGCGCCGTAAGCACCTTGCAACGCTACAAAGAGTTGCAGGACATCATCGCCATTTTGGGTATGGACGAACTCAATCCCGAAGACAAGCTGTTGGTGTACCGCGCGCGCAAATTGCAACGTTTCTTTTCGCAACCCTTCGCTGTGGCAGAAAGTTACACCGGCATGAAGGGAAAATTCGTCCCCGTGCAAAAGACGATAGAGGGAGTCAACGCCATCTTGGACGGCAAATTGGACGACGTCAACGAAAACGAGTTCTACTTTATCGGCTCGCTGGACGATATCAAACGATAGTATGAATTTTCGTCTTTTCATCATAACGCCTACCTATATCTTCTTCGACGGCGAAGTCAAATCGGTATCTGTCCGCATAGACGACGGGCTTGTACAGTTTTTGGCCAACCACATGGAAGAGATGGCCGGCGTAGTGGAGGGCATAGGCTGTTGGACAACGCCGGACGACCAAAAAGTAGAGTTTTGCACGGCAGGCGGCGTGTTTTACTTCCGCGACAATACGGCCTACCTTATGACCGAACACGTCGCATACCAAAAAGATTGGGACGACAAAATAGAGGCGCGCGCCAACTATCTCAAGCAAGAGCAATCCAGGCGAAAACAGAGCATTGCCGAGCATAGATTGTCGGCTATAGCGTTGACCAAAGCGTTTGGCGCCATGCGCAAGAACAAAGATATTACGACGGACTAGCGAAAATGCGGTGGCAAACGTTTGCCACCGCATTTCGTTTATGGTATAATGAGCGCGACAAAGGAGACTGATATGGACACATTGCGAAACCGCAAATATTTTATTTGCGATATGGACGGCGTCATATACCACGGCAACAAACTCTTGCCCGGCGTCAAAGAATTCGTGCGTTGGATGAAAGACGAAAGCAAAGAGTTTTTGTTTTTGACCAACGGCAGCGGCAAATCCCCCAAAGAATTGCATATGAAATTGTTGCGTATGGGATTAGACGTTGGCGAAGACCACTTCTACACCAGCGCTTTGGCCACCGCCAAGTTTTTGAGCCAGCAACTACCCGGCTGCAGCGTCTATGCCATCGGCGAACCGGGGTTGATGAACGCATTGTACAACGAGGGCATCACCTACAACGACGTGGACCCCGACTACGTGGTGGTGGGCGAAACTTTCTCGTACAACTGGGATAATATATGCAAAGCGATGCGCTTGGTGCAAAACGGTGCCAAACTGATCGCCACCAACAGCGACCTTACCTATCCCGAGGAGCAAGGCATCGCCCCCGCTTGCCGCGCGCTTTGCGCCCCTATCGAAATCACCACCGGACAGCAAGCCTACTATATAGGCAAACCCAACCCCCTTATGATGCGCACGGCCTTGCATATGATGAACGCGCACAGCCACGAAACGGCGATGATAGGCGACAATATGACCACCGACATCATAGCGGGTATCGAGAGCGGTTTGGACCCCATTTTGGTATTGAGCGGCGTGTCCACTGTGGACAACATCGCCAAATATCCCTACCGTCCGCGCCTTATCATCAACGGTGTGGGCGACATCGTACCCGGCTATGTAGATCACGACTGAGCGCACGCTCGTCGATACAAAAATGCTCGGCAAAACGCCGAGCATTTTTGTATCGCGCCTACTATGCAATGGGCATAGGTATCACCATAGCGCGGTTGATCTCCACCAAATAGCATTCGTCCACCTTGCGGTGCATAGCCTGCGCCACGGCCTGACAGTACAACGAAAGTTGCATTCGGTACGCCTCCGCCAGCGCGTCGGGCGAGCGTTTTGACAATTTGAAATCGATCACGGTCAACTTGTCCGGCTCCACCAACATCAGGTCTATGACGCCCTGTATCAACACCTGCTCGTCGGTGCCCCGCTCTATTTGACTCGAATTCACCGCCAACACAAAGCGCTGCTCGTGCATAGCGGTCGTTGTAGGCGCGATCGCCTTTTGCAATAGGGG
Source organism: uncultured Clostridia bacterium (assembly GCA_946648015.1). Taxonomy (GTDB): domain Bacteria; phylum Bacillota; class Clostridia; order Christensenellales; family CAG-1252; genus RUG14300. Next base: position 2,653 of record CAMPCZ010000041.1, on the reverse strand, counting down.
CAAAGCCAAACACTCGGCTACCACCGAGGGGTCTATCATGGCCTGCTCTTCTTCGCTCAAATACCCCTCGCGCACTAGGCGCGCACATTCCTCCGCCACTTCGTGGGGGGTGGTCGCGTGATAATCCACGTGCTGAAACACGGTATGATACAGTGTGCCCAATCCGGCTTCTTCGTGCCAATCGAGAAAAGACGCCAACTGCGCCTCGTCGTCGCGGTAACGCGCATTGAGAGCGGTGACAGTATATTTTTTGCCCACGTTCACCGCCGCCTCGTATGGATAGCGATAGGCCAACACGTTTTGCAAATTACCGTCCAATTCCAAAGGCTCCGCTATCAACTCGGTCTGGCGCACGGCGCGCAACGAAGGCGACCAAAGATGGCGTTCCAAGCCCTTGTCCCGCCACATGGCGTATTGTAGCCAGTTGGCAAAATTTTTCGTCGTTTTGGGCAAAACGCTCACCTTGCTCATCTTGGCAAAAGACAGTAGCATATAGCATTGCGCTCTGGTCATGGCTACGTACAGCAAGCGCAACCTATCCTCGCTCTCGTTTGCGTTTATTGTGGCGTCTATTACTTTTTGTGCAAAGGTCCCGTGGCGAGAACGGTCGGTTTTGTCGTAGTAGTCGGTGGCAACGCCCAAGTGTTTGTCCAGCGAAAGCTTGGTTTTGTCGCCGCCGGAGCCGCCTTTGGCGTGCAACGCGGGCAAGATGACCACGGGGTATTCCAGCCCCTTGGCACTGTGCATCGTACTCACCACGATTCGGCGCGTAGTGGCGCCCACCGAGACAGTTTGCAGTTTAGTGACGGGATACGCGCGGTAATGCGTGCACAACGTGTGCAGATCTTCGCCATAGGGTTTGCCGGCAAAGTCGGCAATAAAGCCGTGCAACGCCGCCAATCGCGCTACGCCGTCCTCTTGGGTAAACAAGTAGTCGGTATAGCCCGAAGTCAGCAAAATTTGTTTGAAAAGACTGCCGAGCGGCGTAAAGGAAGCAGCAAAGGCATTATGTCCGAGGCTACGCCAAAAAGAGGCGGCACGCTCGGCCAATTCGCCCTGCCCTTGTCCATACGCCTTGAATACCTGCCAATACGGCAGGTAACGGTCGCCGGACAGGCGTATTTCAGCCAATTCGGCGTCGCTGAAACCGCCAAACGGCGAGCGCAACACCGTCAACAGCGGATAGTCCTGCATATAGTTGTCCATCACGTCGGCGTATGCCAACAACACGTTGACGTCGTGCAAACCGACGTTGCTATAGAAAGAGTCGAGGTTGAGGGGCAGCCCCAGCCCCAGCAACGTGCGCAAGATGCCGTTGCCCGCCGAACGCGTGGCAAACAAAATGGCAAAATCGCCGTAGTCCAAACGCTTGCTTTGTCCTTTCACGACGACTTCCTCGCCCAAGTGCATTTGAATGTATTCGGCGATAGCCAGCGCCTCTTGGTCTTGCTCCTCGTCTTCGGCAAACGCCGCGTCTTTTACGCTATATACGCCTTTGGCCATTGGTTTTTCGCCGCGTTTGGGCTTGTCGTAAGCATATATGCTCACCACCTTTTCGCCGCCGTCGTGCCCACCCACCAAGTCAAAGCGGTCGGTCCGACGGTAGTCCACCCCGCCGAAATCGCGCGTCATAAGGTTATCGAAAACCTTGTTGACAAAGCGCAAAATTGCCGTATCGGAACGGAAATTTTTGCCAAAAGTAATGGCTCGCCTCTCCGCGCCAAGGCGCTCCAACGCGTCCAGAAAGATTTGCGGCTCCGCCTCGCGGAAGCGGAAAATACACTGTTTGCTATCCCCCACCACAAACAGCCTATCGGGCGGTGCAATGCGCTCGATAAGGGCGTTTTGTACGTAGTTGGTATCCTGATATTCATCTACGAATACGTAGTCGCTACGCTCTCGTATTTCCTGCGCTATGCTTTCGTCGGCCAAAACGTTGAGGGCGTATCGCTCCAAGTCGGCAAAGTCAACGCCGCCCAATTCTGCCTTGAGATCACCGAATATGCGTTGAAATTGCAACACCGCGTCGCACAACATCTCGATAAACGGCGCCGCATTGGCGTGCATAGACACTATCTCATCGTAGCCTCCCAGAGCATACACCGACTCGAAATACTTGATCGTATCGGCCGACAATATCTCTTTGGCCAAGGTGATCTGATCGAAAAATTGCGATTCGGCGGCGCGTATCGCGCCCTTGTTTTGCAAATACCGCTCGTAGGCGAGGTAGGCGTCTTTGACGGTAACGACGTCGGCAAACAACAGCGACCGCTCGTGCAATTTCAATACACCGGCATAGCCTTTGTCTGTGGGCTCTATCACGGCCAACACTTGGCGGCAAATATCTCGCGCCGATTGTGCGCCCGTGCGTAGCGATCGCACGAACGACTTTGCCACCGTGGTATCCTCAAATGGCACGCCGTAGGCCGTGCGGTACATTTCGCGGATCCATCGCTCGCGATCGGGCTGGTTGGTCATATACTCGTACAAATTGCCCACCAAGCCATACAACTCGTCGTCGTTGCGTAGCCCAATGGTCATGCGCATATCGGCAAACGCCGCGTCGGTTTCTTTCTCTTTGAGCAACTGCTCAAATGCTTTTTGTTTGAGATCGTCGCACACGGTGGGCTCCAGTATGCGCACGTTGGGCGAC
>CAMPCZ010000040.1 GCA_946648015.1 uncultured Clostridia bacterium | reverse complement strand
AAGGGAGTAGTACGCGAGGAGTGTAGCATGGGTTCAAATCCCATCTTCTCCGCCATCACGAAAAGAGGCTGATTTTATATACTAAATCAGCCTCTTTTCATGTAATTTAGTCTATTTTATCATACCTTATCTCTTAAAAAGTGGTATGCAAAAGTGGCATCATTTCCCCTACCGCGCTATCGCTTGCTTTGCGCCCCGGCCGCTATCGGTTCCCAAGAGGAATCGAACGCGGCCGGGGCACTTGGCTCTTACTGTGCTTTGCACTATTTGGTGCGCTGCGCCAAATTAAGAGCGTTGAGTTTCTTTGCAAGGGGGCTTGACCCCCCTGCACCCCCTCACTCCCTTAGCCCGGGAGAGGGCAAAAAGTAAGTTACTCAATATTGCATAAGTGCTCTATTGAGTTTTCCTTTTTTGGGCAATCAAGAGTTGGATTGCCGATAAGGGTAGAGATGGTGCAAGTAAGTGTTGCGCCATAAGTGCGGTGCGTCCTCGCGGAAGGCGCCGTCTCTACCCTTGTTTGGGGTTAGGTTACCCCGCAGCCCTATCGGGTCTGCTCTCGCTCAGGGCGCTTGCCCTTTGCTTTTGGCTATGAGTGTTAGACCCGTCCTTGTCAAGACAAGCGGGGCCGCGGGCAAGCCCGCGCGGCCCCGTTGACCGCTACCATTAGCCCATTTCCGCAGCTCATCGCTACGCTTTGTACGTTGTTTTTGGTGCTTTCGGGCGGGGATTTTGCCGCTTATAAGGCGCGTTTTGGGCTCTATACATGCAAAAAGTACGCAACGTCGTTGCGCATTCAGAAATCTTCAGTATCGCCTTAGGAGAACCCTACAATCTTTATATGTTTGTCGTCGAATACGCCTAAATCCACGCCTTTACTTATGACGTGAAAATCATCAAAGAGCACCACTTTTTGTCCTAAACGTCCGTATGGGGCGATAATGTCCCTCTCGTAGACGTCTGACAATAAAAACGTGGGTATGCCGCGCGAATAGTAAGCCCTATTCTCTGTTTTGGTCATATATTTGACTACGTAAGAAATGGATCGCTTCATCTCATCGCGGGACATATCCCCAATATACTGCCAATCATTAAGGCCAAATCGCGCCCGGCAATACGTGTTTTCGTTCGCCACAAACATCTTGTGGCGCTTTTTATTAAATCTCTTATATTCACGGAAAGTGCCCGGCACGGACGCGCCTTTGGGAATATAGATTAAGGCGTGGACGTGGTAACGGTCGTTCTCCTCACCAAATTCAGGGACAAACATCACTTTCCACCCCTGCCGGGTGGCATTGTTGTTGAACCACTTACGCAGGGCTTTATCAAAGGCGGGATAATCAGGGAAAAGCGCGTCATCATAAGTAAAAGTGGCGTAGTAAGTAAAGGGATTAAGATATGCCTTGCGGCGAAAACGTGTTGCTCGCTCCTGACGGCAACGCAATTTACTCTCCATTCGTATAGTTGCATATGCCTTTGCGGCGACCAGGTCATCAAACATACCTGCCATGCGCTCCGCGATCCAACTTACGCGCTCATCAGAAGCGACGTCATAAGAAGCGTTGTAGAGGCGGTTAAATTCCTCCCGACGCGTCGTTCGGCGTACTTCGCGGGAGCCATAGTCATAGCCCTCTTGGATAATCTCACCCGATACAAGGTCTAAAACATAAGCTATTACAAAAGAGCCGTCATCGAGGACAGCGTATATCGTCTCCGGAGAGCGCTTGCGATAATGCCTGTCACCTTCGCGCGGCTTAATCGCTGTAAAATGAGATAGATCTGTAAACAACTTACATCGCTTAATCATAAGTTACCTCTATCCGTCATTATACAGAGCATAACCGTGAGCTCTTGTATCAAATAGCTATTGCTACTCATCAGCTCCTTAGGCGAAGCCACCGTCGTGCAATAAGTCTTTAGATCCAAGATGCCGGCGTTAGAACGCTCTACGCGCACATCCACTAAGCCGGCAAAGGCATCGGTCGCAAAACGGTCCTTGTATACCTTGTTTGTAGAAATATAGTAAGGATGTAGTTGTTGCCCTCCCTCTCTTGTGCCACGCTCCAAAGCCAACTCCGCCTTGAAGTAATCGAATAAATTATGGGCTGTCACATATCTCTTGTGAATCCAGGCAAAAAAGCCCTTGTACGCATTCATGGTCAACGTGCTATCTGCACGATAAAACCGAAACTTTTGATAACGCGCGGCCCATCGCGCAAACAACCAGTCATGGATATAATCATCCACAAAACGCATGGGCTCGGCACAACGCTTGTCCGAACAATCCTCTACGCGCACAAGTTGACATAACTCCCTGGCGTCGGCGCCGAGACTCTCCGGACGTTGATCGTCCAACAAAAACGTGACAAACGGGAAATGGCGGACGGTAGCAAAATGCCGGCACAGCTTTAGCATTTTATTAAACCCATCGTTAGTTGGGTTAGCAACGTCATCATCCGCCTTATATTTACGGTTATCGATTTGATTGCCGCGTTCCTTCCCAATCTCCGTAATACATACGATACCGAACTCAAAACCGTCCGTATCCCGGTTATCCCGGATGATCTTACGGGCAATACGTAACAGATCCTGATCTAAAATGTGACTGTACCTGCTACACGCAGCGCTACTCGCCGGATCCTTGCGAAAAAAATCAAAACTCCATTGCGGAAAATTTCCCAAATCATACAACTCCGAATCCTCACGGATGGAGAAGTTGCTAATGATCAAAGACGAACTTATTACGTAAATAAAATACAGCTGCGCATAATCGCGCAAAACCTCAAACAACCGATTCTCAGACAAACCGTCCGCGCTTGTTTGCTTACCGTTATATCCCCATAAATCAAAAGCGTCATCTGTATATGCCGATTCAAGCGATCGCACAAAGCATTCTGCAGATCTAAGGTTATATACCCTATCCGGATCTCCCTTGGACAATTTCATGCGGTCACGAATCTCACGCTCAAACCTTAGCCACGGAAACTCAGGATACAAGAGGTCGCACTCAATGAGCAATTCGTAAGCTTTGTGCCTAAAATAGGCACTGTAAGACAACGCCATATCAACAAGCAACGTCGTCTTTTTAGAGCCCATAGTGCCCCACATAAAAATGACAAGGGGCAAGCTTGCGATAAAGCCCCGATTCATCATCTCATGGTGCTCCAACACGGCGTACCCACGCTTTATCCGCACACGATCAAAGATGGCGATCCCGGACACAAAATACACAGGAAAAGGTACAAACAACATTGCCGGCACTATGTCTACAAAAAGCTTGTATATGGTCATGTAGATCTTAGACAGGCTAAACGTAGACAGAATATAAAAGTACCAACCCAATGCTTCCAACACGACGGTGGCACCGTTGGCGGCAAAGAACAACGTCAAAAAATATGCAACCTTGTAGGCGCTATTTTCGTTCAAGAAACCAACAAAATCTTTAACGACCTGCCAGGTCGGACGCAGCACATACTCGCGGATGGCATCGAATGCAAGCAAAGGCTTAGATCGCATTATCCTCGGCTTATACGTCGTAAACGACTTGTTATATAATACAACGGCGATTGCTATAACCGGCACGATAAGCATCAGCATGTACGCACCCAAACGGACCTTAGGCACAAGGGATTGCAACCAGGCAATAAAGTTTTGCTTGTCGGCAAAAGCCGTCCAAAATGCTTGCCAACGCTCCGATGAAACGGTAGGCACCTTTATTTGGCGGATCCATTCGCTCCGAACTGTAAGAGCGGAGTCGGGGACAGCAAGATCCGTGCCAAACAAAGAGTTGATAAAATCGGCGCCGAATCGTGCAAGCTCCAATCCAAAGTCCCGGCAGGCCTCGGCAAAACGAGGAAAGGTATGCGGAAATGCAAAAATTATGATTGCATAGCACCACAAAAAAAGGCTAATCGCACAAATGTCCTTAAAGGTAATTGCCGATAACCATCGAGATATTCCGGTTCGATTTTTCAGAATCTTCATATGCTCTTCAGTATAAAAATCGCATAGCAACAAAAAATGAAAACCCCTATCGCCAAAAGATCGAGCAACACCAAACCGATGGTGCGCCCGACTCCCGGCCGCTTCTTTATATTCTCAAACCTAGGTTCAGCCATCAGACTTCCTTATTGTGCTTCTTGCGTACAGCGCGGCCGATAGGTTTGAAGATTAACCTCAAAACCCTAATGATCAGCGGCAAAAGAACTACGCAAAGAAGCAATATCCCTCCCACTCTAAGCACCTGCTTGAGGGTATCCGTAATGTCAGCACCGCTGCTCGACTTCACACGCACTTTGCTATTGTTAGAAGCCGTCGAAGAACCGCTTTGCTTGTTGTCAACGACACCCAAGTTGTATCGCACACCGTCCGTTACAAATTCGAGTTCCAAAATAGTAACGTCTGAAGTGATAGTTCGTCTTGACTTAGAAGGATCTATCGCATCTACAACAACGTTGTTGTCGTAATACAATGTGTAGTCATAGCTAATGACCCACTCCATTTGAAGCAGCCTTTGCCTCTCTTGAGACGAAAACGAATTCGTCGCAACAGTATTCAAATTGCCTAAGCTAAACAGCGTAGCCTCTGTGCCTTCAACGCCGTTTACAAACACATTGGATCTTTCCAAGCAGCTCCAGGAGGCAGTCGCCGCCTCACGCTGTCCTGTCCAATCAAGATAAGTAAAGGAAGACGTGTTAAATTCATAAATTTGAGCCGTCTTGTTCTCCGGCGCGGCATACTGCCACTGTAAGGACGAATTAACCCATTCTTTGTGAGCATATTGCGAAATATACGTAACTTTCGCACGATATAACTCGTCTATTTGCCGGTCTGACTTAAATGCGACAAAATGACGGTCCATGCCGGCATTGACAGCACCGAATACTGCGGCGTTATTATATCGTACAAAGCCACAAACTTTATCTACAACAATGACAATATCGACCTGCGTCGCACTTATCACCGTTTGATTATCCTCAGTTGTTATCGAAAAACATCTACCGACCTTGAAAGGCACAGCGCTTATCGTGTTGTCCAAATCGGCTGCCTGGTCATAATTGGCAATATACGGCCGGGCAAGCTGGACAACTACATATTTGTGCAACGACTCCGTAGAAACGGTAAAGCCGGAAACTTTGTATTTGTAAAATACACCGTTATGATTGATATACTCGAGCGAATAATCGTTTACGTCTGTATACTCAAAATTTTCATCAAAATCAAAAGAAAGACGAATTGAAGTCGCTCTATACGGAAAGCTCGGCGCGGCCGGTTGGTAAACGTACACAAACAACTCGCGCTTAACACTCTCAGCAATGGTAATCAATTCAAGAGTTCGATAAGAAGTGATTTCAGGCCATTGCGATACGTTGAAAGAAGTATCCATCTTGAGATCCGCAAGCGCGTCGCTATATTGCGTGTTCGAAGCTTCGGCCAACGCCACGACACCGGCGCCAAACAAAGTCGAACAACTCAGCATTAGCACCGAAATTATTACCGTTATGTAAAAAATTTTCAAATAAAGTTTCATTAGTCCTATTTCACCCAAGAGGGTGCGCCGCAGCCACCTCAGGCAGCTACGGCGCGATGACGAGATCTATTTAGATTTTGAACGCTTACGCCGGGTACTGTACATTTTTGCGTTATCGCGATATGCACGCAAAAAACCTTTGTTGTAAGCGATTTGCTCAGGAGTCAAATCGACGAGATTACCCTTCTTTCCACGAACTCCTTTCCCGGATTTGACCTCTTCCTTCATACGCAAAAATCGACCCTTATTTGTCTCGATAATTCGTTGATGATTGTTTTCGTTGACCAAAACGATACGTTGAGGCGAAGATCCATTGTTATCTATTCTCTTCCATGTATGCTTGCCCATAATACCCCCTTAACGATCGTAACTGATCGTGACTTGGCTTGCATAGCTATGCAAGTTGCTCGACGTAAATTCAACATCCTTGACAGGAGACAAGAATACGATTGCATAGGACGGACTGCCTTCCTCAACATCGGTGTGTTCGGCCAAATAGTCCTCGCATTCCCAAACGGTAGCCTCAGTTTCGGACGTTACGATTTGAAATACTTCAACTTCGCCATTGTCAAGAGAGCCATTCAACACATTGCCCTTCTTATCGAACAACGCGACAAAAACCTCTACACCGGGCTTTTTCGCGATCTCGATCTTCAGGCCGTCTATGCCGAGATGAGACTTTGTCATCATTACGGTATTGTCTTCGACAAGATCGCCGTCTTCGTCCAACGACCCGATCTTCCAACTCACCCCCGTGGACCCTACCGTCTTGGTATGGTCGATTCCCGTAGCCTTTATTATGGCGAAGGCGACGCCAACTGCGAGCAGTACAAGCACAAGTACAAGCACAACCCATTTCCAATTTTGATTCATGCTATTACCTCCTTTGAACCAATTTTATTTTAAGGATAAATCCTTAATCTGCATTGTTGCTTTCCTCGGCATCGACGACTTTGCCAAGAATAATACCGTTGAAACCGGAATAGTTAAAAGATCCGTAAGTCGTCTCATGATCAAACGTGTAGCAGCCGTTTTGGTCGAGATTTTGCCAACCGGCTTGTGCAGAAATGTCACCGAAAGTGAAAGACTCGGACGCCCAAATTGCCGTATATGTATTTAGCACGTATATCGCATAAACATAGCCGCTGCCCATATCCGCACGAATTACATTAAAGTCGCCACTGCCTTGAGACGTGCTCATAAAATTCAAAAATTCATACCCATCTCCTTGCTGCCAACCCGTGTAAGTGGAAAAAATGTCCGAAATCGAACGATTCTCAAGAGTGGTGTCAAAGTGATATTTTGCGACGGTATCCCCCGACTCAATAGCAGCCAAAGATTCGTGAACCGGATAGTACCCAACAATGCCACCATTAAGGTGGCTGCCACTACGAATTGTGGTGATAGTATAGATTGCGTAGTCGACGTCAAATATATTATCATTTTCGGCCGACGGCTGCCAGCCTCGTACAAGCGACACACCGTTGTTCACAGTAGCTTCGGAAGCCCATGCGATAGAGCCATTGCCAAACAAGTACACGTCATCTATATGCATCGCGATCAACAATCCATAGTCGTTACCGCCCGTTACCGGGGAGCCGATTATAAGATTGCAGATTCCGTCTTCGTCATAGTCCAACTCAGACAAATAGTCCAACATATAATCATAGTCCAAGCCGTAGTTGTAACGAAGTACATCACCGGATCTAAGCACCTGACTAGTCGAGAAACGTTGCAAAACATCGCTTTGCAACATACACGCAGCCTCGACTACGACGTCACCGACGGGATTTTCAATCACCAATACGCCCGTTTCGTTATCATAAGATTGAATGTCGGCATTGGTGACAGTAATTTGATCTCCGGCCACCGAGGGTAAATACATACCGGTGCCGGGAGTTATCGTAACGGTAGCAGTACCGTCATCTCCGAATTGCGAGGTCTGAGCCGTGCAATATTTCGCATTCACGGTCAAATTATAATGCAAGACCTCTTGCACGCAGCTTGCCGAGACCGTAACCTTGCCCTTCGCCTTCGTCAAAGTAATAAGGCCGGTAGCTGCGTCGTATTCAAACGATTCAACACCGGTCACCTCGATCGAAGAGGGCAACAAATAGCCTTCGTCCGGGACAAGCGTCACTTTACCATTCGCACCGGCGGCAACCTTGGTAGAACCACTCAATGAGCCGTTCACCACCGAGCTAACGATTTGAAATCGAACAGGCTTTGCCTGGGCCGTCTCAAACCCGGGCGACGTGAAATGCGCCACAACGGCCAAGCCGGCAGCGGCAACCGCCACCACAAGAAAAACGATCAATATTTTTTTAATCATAAAAACCTCCTATATATTTACCGATCTGCAGCTACGCAATAGATGCAGATTGGCTTGTCTACGTAGTAAAACTCAAACGTGATTTTCCGAATTTTCTCATCGTTATAATAGTCAACGTTTTTTACAGAGAAAGAAAACAAATGACTTGACTCCTTATCTTCGGGATAATCCGGAAAAATCTTTTTATAAAAATACCCATTGCCGGGTACAGTTTCAAAATAGTGATCCGCATCGGCCGTAATAGTGACGGTATGAGTCAGAGTCGATTTGTTAAAAGAGCTCGCAAAAGAATAGCCCTCGTGCGAATCCGAAAGACGCGCACCATAATTCCACGCGACCATATCATCTGAGCAACGTATACGCTGCGCAGTAAGCCCCAAATTGCGCGATATAGTTACGTCGGCAATCATATGGTCAATACGAATGATGCACTCTTGATTGCCGTCATCATCAGGATGGTCTGAAGCACCAAGAACCTCAAGAGAATAACCACCAACACCGCTTACGGTGAGCTCACTGGTAGTATAGCCGACAACAACGGTCTCGCCGTCAACTTCGCTCTCAATAGGGACTGTTACAAAGTGAAAATGCTGTTTCGGAATTAAATGAATAGTAGCCGCTTCACCGGCCTTGAACTTATTATCGTCCGAAACGGTATAACTTTCGACCCCGTCAAGGATCCCGAACTTGACGTGCAAATACGAATCCTTCGTTGCCGAAGTACCGTTAGTTCCGGAAGACGAAGATAAATCTTTCAATAATCCCGTCTCTTTAAGTGAAAAGAAAACGACGGCGAGAATAATCAAAATGGCTACGATCCAAACAATGATTTGAACCGCAGTCCTTTTTTTACTCTCGCCGTCTACATTGGGTTTTTGATAGTACGACATAAAATTACCGCCCCTTCCGCCCGGCAGATATGTCTTACTCCGGCTTAGCCATATAGGCAGCCAAAGCTTTTACAACTTTGTCCTGTTGTTCAGGATTCGATTTCAGAAACTCCTGGAAGCGAATCATATTGTCCAAAATGATTCGATCCGTACCAACACGGGGCTTCATCGGGAAGCGCATCTCGAATCCAATGTCATCTTGAGCCACAACTTCGTAGCTAACGGTGGCAACCTTATCACCGGCGGAATTGGTGAATGAACCCTCGATGCGTTCGAGATGGCAATCCACTGCGCTATTGTCATCGTCGGAGAATAACTCGTCCAACATGGCGTAGGCATAACCGCGCACGCCTTTGGATCCACTTTCAACTTGCTTCTCCGTGACGTCCAAGTGGGCGCGCTGCACGCGAACCCTGCCGGATATAATTCCCAACGCGCCGATGACGTCATAGTTGTACAAAGGCTCCGGAGAGTTCTCTCTGTACTTCACTTTGCCGTTAGCGTCCCTTACGATGACTTTTTGTACCTTCAAATAATCCATGCATATCTCCTTTGCGGTTTGAGACTTCGCCCGTCTTATGTGATAAGAATAGCACGAAGAAAGTAGCAACGAAGTGACAACATGATAGCAACGATAGGACATCTTAACAAAAAAAAAGACGGCAACCGCCGTCTACTGCCCCCTGCTGCCCTACTTGACAAAGATAGCAACAGTGCTAAAACAAAATAATAAAGGAGGTATATCATATGATAGAATTGATCACTGCACTAATCAACTTCTATGCAGCAGTACTCGTACTACTGCACACAATAGATCATAAAGACTAACCTCCCATCAAAGAGTTTAGCACAGTTACTAAACCTTTGTCAAACCATAGCTATCTGCGATAGCCCTCGTACCTCCCCTTGCCAAGCAGTGGGCATTTCATCCAACAGATGCCAAATACGAGACGAGTTTCAAATTTTTTCGGAAAATAGTACGTTTATCATAATGTAGATCAAATGCCACTTTTGAAAATGACAGTCCCTTAACGTACAACAACTCGTACACACGTCGAAGCTCCGGATCGCCCAACACCGACACCGCTTCGTCATACTTTTGGATTAGCCTCATTACACTATTATCCAAAGCGCGTTGCTCCGGGGTAAGATGCAAATAGGCTTGCTTGATTACTGAAAGTTCATAAATAACGACATCTGTACTCATCATAACCCCCAAGTACAAAATGCGTTTAGATATGAAGATTCCGTAAAGCGCTCACCGTCACTTACATAGTTAATACAGACGGCCGGATAATACGGATTCGCAACCGGCGTACAGAAGTCCGTATGGCAAATCTGACAGTGCTCGCACATATTGACCTTTATAACCGGCCGACGATAAGGTTGCTTGTCTGCTGTCTCGCACAACTTATACATGACCTCGTTATAGCATTCATCCGAAACCTTGAACTTTTTCAGGATTTCGAGCACTTCTTTTTCGTAGTACTTCTTAATAGTTGTCAAAGCATAGTCGCATATACGGCCGCTTGCTTCACATGCATTCAATACGTTCATTCTTCATCCTCCTTCTTTAATTCAGTTAATTCAAACAACGTTTCGTTATAGCCAAGGTTGAGTGGCTCCCAAGTGCCGCAAACCATAGATTCACGCCTATCCCATTCGATAAGCATTTCATATCCTTTAAGGTTACACGACCCATAGACTTTCCTACGCCCCATGCTATCCTTTCCAACAGTCGTTGGGATCTTGGAGCAGTACCTACAATTTTTACAACAGATATCCATAGTTATTCTCCTAAGCGGCAAGCTTTAACCGTGTATACAATGCAGAGCATAAATAGCCGAATTGATAACGCACAGCGCACATCATCGCTTTTTGGCACACTAAACGTATAGTGCTGAAAATAAGGGGATCTCGCTCACCCTGCAAAAGAACGTCTCCAAGTTCCACTAAATATTCGTAGCACTTAACAGGCTTCTTATGTATATATACCTCGCGCCTACACGCAAGCTCAAAACCTAAATAATCAAGCACCCCGCATACAGAGTCAAAGTCTTTTTCAGATACACCGTCATTAGCACCGCCGTCCCTTGCAGATTGAAGGCTTAGAGAGAAATATTCATAAGCAGGTTGATTTTGATCAAGAATACTATTATCGGAAGCCTCGCGCGCACACGCGCCCGCTTTTTCTTTCTCTAAATTTTTGTTTAGATCGTCACTAATACCAGTCTGTCTGTCTGTCTTTATATACTTATAATTACTATCTTTATCTGGTGGACATCCGTGTCCACACCTATGGACATCCGTGTCCACACCCCTATGGACATCCGTGTCCACAGGGTATTGCACGGGATTTTCGGGGGTTTGGGGCTTAAATCCCGCTAAATACAGCCTACGTCCACAGATTCCACCTTTTTTATCGTAGATAAGGACACGCTCAATGTAGCCACCGTCTACGAGTTGCTTGATCCAACGACGTATAGTTCGTACCGTTACATTGTCGCAACCGGGCGAGATACTTAGGAAAGACTTTGCGAAATATTCGTCAGAAGCGTAGCAATACCCTTCGGCACTACATAGTGACGTTATCTCTGCATATAGTAACTTTGCATTCGGCAGCAAGTTTTTTGCGTAACGAACGTTTGCCGGAATAATAGAAAAATACGACGGATTATTCATGACTTTCCACCTTTCGTATCATGACTCGGCAATAAAAAAAAATATTTCTTCGATTCATTCATAAGCATTTCCTTGTATTACACTGGTAAGCTCACACCTCGAAGCTCATAAACAGTTGTTTCGAAATATAAACAATAATCCAAAACATGAACATTAGAGCCTCGATGCAAACGATCGTATTTACGACGAATATCTTTGCTCAATTTTTGTGCTTCATCGTAGCGCATTGCATATAACTTCCCTAAATCATCAATAGAAAAAGCCTCTTTATTTACGATACTCTGCCTTTCTTCTATTGAAAGTTGATAATTCCTATAATCAAACTTGATAGAATCAACCACAATACACCTCCATATGGTATAAAATTATAGACTTTTCTACAATATAGCATAATATGATTTACAAATCAAGCATTTGAATCTAAAAAAGTTGATAAAAATAGACCTTTTAGACCAAAATACAAGAAAAAGGAGACTCGAAATGGATATCGCAAGAATAAAAAAGCAACTTAAAGAGAAAAAAATAACCTATGAAAAGCTTGCTGAAATAACAGGCTTAAGTCTTGGCACAATAAAATCAATAATGAGTGGAAAAACAGCAAACCCACGAATAGAAACGGTAAACGCAATTAACGAAGCAATCGGTTTACAAACAGCTATTATTTCTATAAAAAACATAGAACCACTGCCGATGACGTCAAAAATACCAATAATCGGCACAATAGCTTGCGGAGAACCAATTCTAGCAGAGGAGAACATTCTTGACTATATTCAAGCTGATCAACGTCTTCACGCAGATTTCGCTCTTATCGCCAAAGGCGATAGCATGATTAACGCCAGGATATTTGACGGAGATATCGTTTACATAAAACAACAACCTGACGTAGACAACGGACAGATAGCCGCCGTGCAAATAGATGACAGCGCAACTCTCAAACGTGTCTATAAATTCCCAGGGAAAGTCATTCTACGTGCCGAAAACCCAAAATTCCAAGATATAGTTATCACTGCCGAAGATAACCAAGAAGTACGCATTCTAGGCCGAGCCGTGTTCTTCACCTCAATTGTTAGATAGCTATGAAAGATTTTAATAAACTACTATAATGCGAAATGGAAAAATACTATATTTTATCTACAAAATATGCGATTAGAGAAAGAAACACAAAACGCAACGGAAAAACATTTGACGTGAGATTTCACGTCATCACAATGGATGGCGAATACAAAGAGAAACAGCTTTGCGGATATTCGAGCAAAACCCTTGCAAAGCAAGGATTCGCAGATTTCATCGCAAAACATTGCATTCCAGCAAATCAAAACCCTATTGAAAGAAAAAACACCAAAATAGAACCGACCGTCAAAGAAATGATACAAAAATACATTGTCACACTCGGCAATCAAAACAAAGAATCTTCCATTTATGATAAAATTAAAATCTATGACCAGTGGATTATACCATCACTTGGTGATAAAAAGATGAAAGATCTAACCATAGATTACCTCTACCAATGGCAAGACAATCTATGGAACTCCAAGAATCCGAGAACCGGCAAGTATTACAGTTATAAATATCTCGAAAAAATACGTACACACCTTGGCTCATTTTTATCATGGTCTGCAAAACGATATAATACTTCTAACAATCTACGCTTATTAGATAAACCACGCAAAACAACAGCTCCCACCGAAAAAGAGATTTGGACACGGAAAGAATTCGATGACTTTATAAACCATGTCGATGATCCTATGTATCACTGCCTATTTACAATGATGTTTTTTACGGGCAGACGCAAAGGTGAAATATTTGCGTTGACTCCAGATGATATAACCGAAAAAGGCATTCGATGGAATAAAACAGTAACGCGTAAAACTCTCGACGGCACACCATGGAAAGTGACGTCCACTAAGCAGTCCTCATCCCAAATACAACCTATAGCCGCGCCATTAGCAGCAGAATTAGAGAAGTATAAAGGTCAATCGCCGTTCTTCTTTGGAGGGGCTCGACCTTTAGCAGAAAATACAGTAACTCGTAAACTTGACCATTACATCGCCATATCAGGACAGAAACGGCTCAAAAACCACGAAATGCGGCACAGTTATGTCTCTATGCTCATACACTTAGGCGCCAACTATAAGCTCGTTGCAGAACTCATAGGAGACACCCCTGAGCAAGTGATTAGGACCTATGGTCATGAATGGAATCAAGACAAAATAGCCATAGTAAACTCTATCAAATAGCGGCATAAAAATGGCATAACAATTGTAATACAATATATAGCGTTTTTCTTATATAACAATATACAATATATGCCAAAAATAGAGCAAGAGAAGTTTCCCATCTTCTCCGCCAGAAGAGAATAATACGAACACCGAGAACAATTCGGAGTT
>CAMPCZ010000039.1 GCA_946648015.1 uncultured Clostridia bacterium | reverse complement strand
GCGGCAAAGGCCGGCGCAAAGTCGGTGACGGCCGTGGACATCAGTCAAACCGCGCTGGCAAGCGTGGCATACAGCGCCGAGCAAAACGGATTCGATTGCATACAAACCATGCAAGCCGACGTGTTCGAGTGGTTGCGTGCGGCGCGCAAAGAGAGCAAACGATATGACGTCATCGTGCTGGATCCCCCCGCGTTTATCAAGACCAAAGAAGCCGTAAAACAGGGCATTGCCGGTTATCGCGATGTGAATATCAACGCCCTCAAACTGCTATCGAAAGGCGGCGTGTTGATAACTTGCAGTTGCTCGCAGCACCTCACCTTGCCATTGTTTATGCAGATGGTGGAGGATAGCGTCAAACAAGCGGGCGTCCCGTGCCGAATGTTGGAGTTGCGCACACAGGGACGCGATCATGCGCCGCTGGTCGCCAGCGAAGAAACTCTCTATTTGAAAGTAGCGGTATTGAAAGCTGATTGAAGCGAAAATATCGCTTTTTTTATATTTGGTCAAAACAAGTCGTTTACAAATAAAAATTTTTGATATATAATAAATATTAAATCGAAACTTAGGAGTACCATTTTGAGTCTTAAACGAATCGAACTACAAGGTTTTAAGTCTTTTAGGGACAAAACCGTCATCAATTTCGACCATGGTTATACTTGTATCGTCGGCCCCAACGGGTGCGGCAAAAGCAACGTCAGCGACGCCATTCGGTGGGTTTTGGGCGAGCAAAGCGCAAAACAATTGCGTGGCGAAAATATGAAGGGCGTCATCTTTTCGGGTACGGCAACGTTGCCCGAGATGGGATATGCCGAGGTAACGTTGGTGTTTGACAACTCGGACGGTATGTTCAAAACCACCTACGAAGAGCTGGCCATAACGCGCAAAGTGTTCCGCAGCAAGCAGGAGAACTACTACTATATCAATCACCAATCTTGCCGTCGTGCGGATATCATCAACCTAATGCGCGAGACGGGCGCAGGCAAAGAGAGTTTGTCTATTATAGAACAAGGCGCCGTCAGCAACGTAATGCGAGTTAAGCCCGAGGAACGCCGTATGATATTTGACGAGGCGGCAGGTATTTCGGGCGCCAAACTCGAAAAGAAAGCCAACCTCAAACAACTGGCCGAGACCAATATCAATATCGACACGTTGCGCGTGCGCATCGACGAGATGGACAAGCAGTTGGGGCCCTTGCGCAAGCAGGTGGAAGCCGTCAATAAGTATTTGGTCTACCACGACGAGTTGCAAGTGCTCGAATTCAATATGTTTATCTACAAATATGAGCATGCCGATCTCGAAAAGGCCAAGGAGCGCGCCAAGATCAAAGAATTCGAGGAATACATACAGCGCAACACCGAATTGGTGGAAAAAAGCCGAAACAAGATAGAGTCGGTGCAATCGCAAATAGAAGCCAACGACCAAAAAACCCGCGCTTTGCTCAACCAACGCGAAACGCTCAAACTCAACCGCGCCAAGGCGTCGGGCGATCAGCAAACGCACAAAGCGAAGTTGGACGCTATGCAAGAAACGCTTTCTAAATTGGAGGAGGACCATGGCGCATCGGTAGAAACGCGCGACAATACCGCCGTCGAATTGGCCGAGGCCAAAAGTGTACTGCAATTCAAAAAGGACAACAAATTCGACCTCGATCTCGAATACAGCGTGGTGCAAGCCTCTCTGCAAGGCGTCGTGGCCGAGTTGGAAGAGAGCGAGGTGAGTTTGGACGCCGCCACCAGCGAGCGTTTGGCGGAAATGAGCAAATTGAGTCAGGTGCATTCGGCGCAAGCCAAAGCCGAAGCGCAGGAGTCGGTACTCAAAGAGAATCTGGCCAAAGCCGAGCAGGAAATTGCGGATAGCCGCAAACAAATCGAGGACAAAAAACGGCAGCTGGGCGACCTAGAAAAAGAGCAATCCAAACTGAATTTGGAATTTGAAAATCTCAATGTCAGTCGCAAGAACTTGACATCCCAAAGCAACGAGGCACGGTATGAGCGCGACGCATTGGATCAACGCATACGCGAGTTGGACGGCAAAGTGCAATCTGCCGAAGTCAACGTGCAAACCTTGCAAAACGCCGTGCGTGAAAAGAAAGGTTATAGCAAAGCGGTCAATTATTTGGTGCGCCTTGCCGCATCCAATCCCAAAGTCAACCAACATATGCTGGGCGTTATTGCCGATCTATACCAAGCCGACGCGCGCTATGCCGAGGCCATAGAGGTGGCGTTGGCGGCGGCCGTCAACCACGTAGTAACGCCGACCCAAGACGACGCCAATATGCTTATCAACTTGGTGCGCGATGCGGGCGTGGGGCGCATCACTTGTTTGCCTCTCAATCGTGTGCACGGCGAGCAACTTGCCTATGAGTATCGCGGCGCATTGGGCGAGCGCGGTGTGTTTGGCGTAGCCAGCGATTTGATCAGCTACGACCCCAAATACGACGAAGTATTCCAACGTTTGTTGGGACGTATTTTGGTGATCGATAGCTTCGAAACGGGCAAATATCTCGATAGCCGCTATCGGCAAGGCCTCAAAATGGTAACGTTGGACGGCAAATTGTTCGATCCTTCGGGCAGCATCTCGGGCGGTAGTCGCCGCACGCAAGAAGAAGTGTTGTTAGATAAGGAACGCAAAAACTTGGAGGCACTCAAAGACGAACGCCAAAAAATGTTGGATCGCAAGGCGCAGCTTGAGGCTATCATGGAAAAATGCGAAATCGTTTTGCGTGAGTCGCGCGACAAGCAGGACGAGCTGACCGACGGCTTCTACAACATAAAGGCGCAAATCGACGCGGTAAACGCCACTATCGAAAATTTGCAGGAGCGCATACGCGAAAAAGAAGGCGAAAAGGTACATATCAACATTCGCCTCGAGTCCTTGCATCGCAATATAGAGGAAGCGCAAACAGCGAGCGGCGCATTGGAAAACAGCAATTTGGACCGCAACCAGCAAATGGAGCGCGTAAAGGCCGACAAAGAAACCAAAAAGGCCATGCGCGATTCGCTTATGGAAAAGAGGACGGCGCTGTCCGCCTCTATCAACGCTCTGACGGCTGCTATCGAGGCTATAGAGAAGGATATCAAGCGCTTGACGGACGAAAACGCAAAGGCTACCGCAGCCGTACTGGGCTTGGCGGCCGATATTCAAAACAAAAAGGAAGAGATAAGCGCGCATATAGCGGCGACGCCCGCCCTTGTATTTACTGCCGAAGAGGGCGCTGTTTTGGACAGGATCGACCAAGATATCGCCGCTTGCGACGCGCACAAGGTCGAGTTGCAAGGCGAGTTGGAAAAACTGAACAAGCAAGTGGAAGACACCACGGCTTTTATCTCGCTGCAACAAGTGGATAAAACCAAGGCCGAGGGTAAAATCGAGCGTATAGACGCAGAGTTGGCGCAATGGACGGAGCGTATACGCGATGACTACGACGGCAAAACTTACGAGGACGTGGTCTATGCCAAACTGGACCAATTCGACCACGCAAAAGCGCCGCAACAAATCAGCGTGCTACGCGCCAATATCACCAAGTTGGGGCCCATCAATCATAGTGCAAAAGAGGACTATGACAATTTGGCCGCCGAAAGAGAAGCGCAATTTGTGCAAATGAACGACGCGCTGGCGGCAAAGGCCAATATCGAAGAGGTCATCGGTCGTATAACCGAGGCAATGAACCAGCAATTCAACAAAGCTTTCGCCGAGATCAACGCCAATTTCCAAGATACCTTCGTAGAATTGTTCGGTGGTGGCACGGCCGAGTTGTTGTTGGTGGATAATCCCGATGACCCCGAGGCGGACAAGGGCGTGGACATCAGCGTGCAGTTGCCGGGCAAGAGCAAGGGCCCGCTTACCCGCTTGTCGGGCGGCGAGCAGACGCTGACGGCCATAGCCATATTGTTTGCCATACTCAAACTGAAACCGATGCCATTCGTTGTGTTGGACGAGGCCGAGTCGGCGTTGGACGACGTCAACTGCAACCGATTCGCACGGTTTTTGCGCAAGTATGCCGATACTTCCAAATTTATCGTCATCACGCACAAAAAGCCCACTATGGAGCGTGCGGACGTATTGTACGGCGTTACGATGCAACAACCCGGCGTATCCAATATCGTTTCGGTCAACTTAGAGGCGGCCGTCAAACATTCGCAGGAGGACTGATATGGGCATTTTCAAAAAGATAGCCGAAGGTTTGCGCAAGACCAAAGAGAATTTGTCGCGCAAATTGTACCAAGCCTTTAAGGGCGCCAAACTGGACGATGAGTTCTACGAGGGGCTGGAGTACGCATTGCTCTCGGCCGACGTGGGCGCCGAGGCCACCGAGTCGATTATAGACGAACTCAAAGACCAAGCATATCAAAAGCGTTTGTCTACCCCCGAGGAGGCAAAAGCAATTTTTCGTCAAATCCTCATTGATATGATAGACTACGACGTGGAGCCGTATCACTATCCGTTGTGCATATTGCTTGCAGGCGTCAACGGCGTTGGCAAAACCACCGCCATAGGCAAATTGGCGCACTACTTTGTGGGGCAGGGCAAGTCGGTGGTGTTGGCCGCGGCAGATACTTTCCGTGCGGCGGCAGGTGAGCAGTTGTCCGTTTGGGCCGATCGTAGCAAAGTGCGCATTATCAAGCACGAAGAGGGGGCCGACGCGGGCGCCGTGGTGTTTGACGCCATCAGTTCGGTGAAGGCGCACAATACCGACGTGTTGCTCATCGACACGGCAGGTCGCTTGCATAACAAAAAGAATTTGATGGAGGAGTTGAAAAAGATCAACCGCATCGTTGAGCGAGATTATCCCGAGGCGGATTATCGCAGTTATATCGTTCTTGACGCCACCACCGGGCAAAACGCGCTGGAACAGGTGAACATTTTCGACGAAGCCATCGATATAGACGGCATCGTGCTGACCAAATTGGACGGCACGGCCAAGGGCGGCGTGGTTATCGCCATTTGCGCCGAAAAGGAGTTGCCCGTGCTGTACGTCGGCGTTGGCGAAGGCAAAGAGGATTTGTTGCCCTTTAACGCAGGCGACTTTGTGGACGCCATTCTCGAATGAAAATAGTATTGGTCAACGACGATGGAATAGGTGCGCCCGGCATATGGGCGATGGCCGAGGCGCTGTCAAACCGCCACGAGGTCGTTATCATCGCACCCGACGGACAACGGTCGGGCGCCTCGCATTCTCTTACCTTGCACGGCGCCATCAACTATCACGCATACGACAACGATCTTTGCCAAGCCTATTACATCAACGGCACGCCTTGCGATTGCGTCAAATTCGGTTTGACGCAGTTGGCAAAGGATGCCGATTGCGTGATCTCGGGCATTAACGATTGTGCCAACATCGGCACCGACGTGTTGTATTCGGGCACTGTCAACGCCGCTATAGAGGGCGGCGTTTTGGGTGTGCCGTCTATTGCCGTGTCCGTCAAAGTAAAAGACAACGATTTTCGTTATCCCGCCAAATTCGTTACCGATAATTTGTGTCAGTTGTTGGCACTATGCGACAAAGACGTGGTAGTGTCCGTCAATATGCACAGCAGCCTGCGAGAAGAATTGAAGGGCGTGCGCTATGCTTCGTGCGGCGTGCGCCGCTTTGACGACTATTATACGTTGGAGGCGGACGGTTACCATTTGTACGGCGATAGTCGCCCGGTAGACAACGCGCCCGACAGCGATATGGTGTTGTATTATGCCGACTACATTACGTTGAGTCCTATCAAGGTAGAAATGACCGACGTTGCGGCGCTTGCTCGCTGGAATGCAAAGGCGGTGGATTTATGTTGGTGATAGGCGGCGGCGCGGCCGGAATGATGTGTGCTATAACGGCGGCGCGCTTGGGTGCCAAAGTTACTCTTTTGGAGCGCAACGAAAAGATCGGGCGCAAACTCTATATTACCGGCAAAGGTCGCTGCAACGTAACCAACTGCTCGACAGGTCAGGAGTTTGCCGCCAATATCGTTTCCAACGCTCGTTTTTTGTATGGTGCGCTCAGCCGATTCGATAGCTACGCCACTATGGACTTTTTTGAGTCGGCGGGTGTTCCGCTCAAAGTGGAGCGCGGCAATCGCGTTTTTCCCGTTTCGGACAAGTCCGCCGATATTATCGACGCCTTGCTTCGCGAGGCAAAGGCTGCCGGCGTGCGATTGGTGTTCGATTGCCGCGTGCAAACCCTTATATTTGAGCGCAATACCTATGTCGCCACAACGGACAAAGGCCTTTTTTGCGACCCTATAGTGGTGTTGGCCACGGGCGGTGCATCCTACCCGCTGACAGGATCGACGGGGGACGGTTATAGATTTGCCGAAGCTTTGGGCCATAGCGTGGTGCCTACGGTTGGCGCATTGGTCGGACTGAGGGTGAACGATACTGCTTCGCTTAGCGGTTTGAGCCTCAAAAACGTGCGTCTTACCATAGAGGACAACGGCAAACCGCTCTATAGTGAGTTTGGCGAAATGCTTTTTACGCATACGGGGCTTAGCGGTCCCATCGTGCTGAGTTTGTCCAGCCGCATCAATCGATTGCCCACGGCTCGACTGTCGGCTGTATTGGACACCAAACCCGCCGTAGACGTAAAGTCGTTGGACGATAGGTTGCAAAAAGAACTCAGTGCCAATAACAAGCAACTGTTGCATGCAGTAGAGGGATTTTTGCCTAAGGCCTTGATACCGAATTGGATAGAGCGCGCGGCTGTAGATCCGCGCAAAGTAGCCAATTCCGTTACCAAAGAGGAGCGTGCAAGGCTGGCCGCAGGACTTAAGAGGTTCGTCTATCCCATATTGGGCACGGAACCGTTGGAGAGCGCGGTCGTTACTGCCGGAGGTGTTAGCGTGGGTGAAATAGACCCCAAAACGATGCAAAGCAAATTGTGCGAGGGCTTATTTTTTGCGGGAGAAATTATGGACGTCGACGCGTTGACAGGCGGATATAATTTGCAAATAGCCTTTGCCACAGGATATTCCGCCGCTATTGCCGCGGCCAAAAAGGAGAAAGGATTATGATCAATATTGCCATAGACGGCCCTTCGGGCGCCGGCAAAAGTACGGCGGCAAAAGCCATTGCCAAACGATTGAATATACTATATTTGGATACGGGCGCGATGTATCGCGCGCTCGCGCTCAAAGCGGTGCGTTTGGGCGTGGATCCCAACGACAAGGCGGCGGTAGAGGAGTTTTTGCCAAACGTACAAGTGGATGTCGTGTACCAAGACGGCACGATGCAAATCTATCTGGACGGCGAGGAAGTGTCGGGCTATATACGCGAGCACCATATATCCAAGGGCGCATCGGACATAAGCAAAATACCTGCCGTTAGGCTCAAACTGGTGGAATTGCAGCGCGCCATAGCGTGCAAAAACGACGTGGTGCTGGACGGCAGAGATATTACTTCTTTCGTGCTGCCCGACGCCAAGTATAAATTCTACCTTACCGCGGCCCCCGAGGTGCGCGCCCGTCGCCGCTATCTCGAACTGCTTGCCAAGGGGCAAGACGTGCAGTACGAACGGATATTGGCCGACGTAATCGACCGTGATTACAATGATTCGCACCGTGATTTTGCACCTTTGGTGCAGACGCCGGATAGCGTCTATATCGACAGCAGCGACAAGTCGATAGATGAGGTGGTCGAATTGATTTTGTCGTACATAAAGTGATTATGAGTTTCTATAATTTTATCAAAATAATTACCGCTCCCATCATGTGGATCGTTTTTCCTATCAAAGTGTATGGGAAGGAGAAGTATTATAAAGACAAGGCTGTGGTATGTTGCAACCACTACAGCGCATTGGACGTAGCAGTGCTGGGGCACCTGTTTATGTGGGGCGCGTGCCGCTGTATTGCCAAGGAAGAGTTGTTTCGCAACAAATTGGCAGCGTGGTTTTTGCGTAAGTGCGGCGCCATCGCCATAAAGCGCGGCGAAAGCGACATTGCGGCCTTTCGTGCCGGCTTGAAGGTGCTGGAAAACGGCGAGCAACTGATCATCTTTCCCGAAGGGACCAGAAACGACCCTAACAATATGCAGTTGCTACCCCTTATGCCCGGCGCGGTAACCTTTGCCATCAAAGGAAATTGCGACATTTTACCTATGGTAATACACAAAAAGATCAAGCCCTTTCATCGAACGTATTTGCTGGTTGGCGACCCCATTTCGATGCGGCAATTCGAGGGGCTGAGCGCAAGAGAGGCGAGAGAAAGCGCTACGGCTTTGCTGTACGAAAAGATGAGCGGGCTGAAATCGGAATTGGACCAAATTGTGGCCGACCGAAAACGTAAGCGCAAATCAAGATGAAGATAGTCGTTGCCAAAAGCGCGGGATTTTGTCAAAGCGTAAAAAACGTGATGGAAAAAGCAAAGCAGGCCAAGTCTATGGGCTTGCCCGTTTATACGTTGGGGCAAATCGTACATAACGAACGCGCTTGCCAAGAGTTGGAGGCAAGCGGCATAGGCTCGGTCGACGAAGCGGGCGCATTGGAACTGCGCAACGCCGTATTGGTGGTGCGAGCGCATGGAGCCAGCCGCAAATTGCTGTCCGCTTTGCATCCGTCGGTGCGAGTTGTAGACGCCACGTGTCCTGTGGTCGCCGCAGTGCGGCGAGCCGTAGAAGAAGCACGCGAAACGGGGCTTACGCCCATATTGGTGGGAGAGCGCACTCACGACGAGATCGCAGCCATTTTGCAGGACTACGGCGACGTGACGGTGGTAGGCGATGAGACAGAAGCCTTGACGTATGAAATGCACAACGATTGCCTTATAGCCTCGCAAACCACGGTTTCGATGGAATTGTGGCAAAAAATCATCAATATTTTCGAGAAGAAAGCAAAAAAGATAGGCAAAACGCTTGTCAAGAAAAAAACTATTTGTTATACTACGATAGTACGAAGGGAAGAGTGTATCCGCATGGCACAGCAATGCGACGCCATGATGGTGATAGGCAGCGCCCGTAGTGCGAATACTTGCGCGCTGGTGGAAGTGTGCCGCAACCATTGCCTTAGGGTGAAGTTGGTCGAAAGCGCGCAGGATATAGGCAAAATCGAACAAAAAATATCAACGCTGGGGGTAGCGACAGGTGCATCCACACCTTTGGAGTTGGTAACGGAGGTATTAACAAGAATGAGCATGGAAGAGAAAGCCGTAGTAGGCGAAGAAGTCGAAGTCACCGTCGACGAAACAGCAGCAGAAGTCAATTCTGCACCCCAGGAGGGAAAAGTAGAAGCCCCCACCATCACCACGATGGCACAAGCGTTGGAAAGCATGGTCGAGATCAAGCCCGGCGCCATCATGACTTGCAAAGTGCTGCAAGTGCGCGAAGACGGTTTGATCGTAGACTGCGGCCAAAAGAAAGACGGCTTTGTGGCTGCCGAGAATTGCGGTTTGGACGAGTATGACCAAGATAGCTTTAAGGTCGGCGACACGTTCAAAGCCAAAATCATCGAACGCAAAGAGAAAGATAAGTCGTTGTTGACCTTGTCCAAGAAAGCCGTTGACGAAGAAATGGTCGCTCGCGAGGCTCGCGCCGAAGCCGAGAAAGAATTGTCCACCGGCAAATTCGACGTGGTCATTACCAAGGCCGTTAAGGGCGGTTTGCTTGGTGCAAAAGGCGACTACACCATCTTTATCCCCGCCAGCCACGTTGACGTAAAGCACGTCGAGCAAGAAGAGTTGGAGTCCTACGTAGGCCAAACCATCACCGTTAAGAAATTACCTCCCAAGAAAGATGAGCCCGAGCGCGAGAGCAGCGGTAAACGCATCGTAGCGTCGCGCAAGATCGTTTTGCTCTCCGAGCGCCGTCAACAGGCCGCCGAGCGCAAAAAAGCCCGCGAAGAGCGTATTGCCAAAGAAGAGCAAGAGAAGAAGGACATCTTCGACGCCAATAAGGATCGCTTCGAGGTCAACAACATCGTACCCGGCGTTGTCAAGAAATTCGTCACCTTCGGCGTGTTTGTCAATGTGTACGGTTTCGACTGCTTGTGCCCCTCCAGCGAAATCAGTTGGGTGCGCCATGCAGATCCCGCCACCATCTTGGAGCAAGGCAAAGAGTACGAGTTCCTCATCATCAAAGTGGATCCCGACAACTACAAGGTTACCTTGTCTTACAAACAAATTCAACGTCAACCCTACGAAGTGGCCGCCGAGAAATATCCTGTGGGCAGTGTGATCAAGGGAACCGTGCAATCCATCGTCAAATTCGGTGCGTTCATCAGCATAGAGCCCGGTGTGGACGGTTTGGTGCACATCAGCAATATCTCCAACGACAAGATCGAGTCCCCCGAGGAAGTGTTGACGGTCGGTCAAGAGGTAGAGGCGCGCGTCATCAGCTTTAATGACAATCGAATCGCGTTGTCCATCAAAGATCTCAACGCTCCCCAAGCCCCCGCGCAAGAAGGCGGCGAAAAGCCCGCTCGTGCACAACGCAGCAAACGCACCTTCGATCGTCCTCAACAAGAGCGCAAGCCTCGCAAGCCCGAGGACAACTTGATGAGCGAAGAAGAGAAGCAAAATATGCAAGCCTACACGGCCGGTACTACCGCCACCAACAACGCTTTTGCGGATATCCTTGCAAATTTTGCGGGTAACGACGCGGATGACGGTGAAAATAAGTAATTGAAATTCGTTAACGTGCCCTCTTTCGAGAGGGCACATTTTTTTTGAAATATGCAGTATTTGGCAATAGATTTGGAAGCGTGCAATCGCTATGTAAAAGGCAGCGTTTTTTCGGTCGGTTACGTTTTGGCGGACGAAAACTTCAACGTGCTCAAAAAAGAAGATATCATCATCAACCCCAAGTGTAGATTTGTGGCCAAGTTTCGCAAACCCATCGAGTTTTCGGTGACCAAGGAGCAAGCAGAGGCGGCGCCTACTTTGGCTGAGCAATACGACAAGATCGCGGCGCTATTTGGCAAAGATACCGTGGTACTGGCTCATTCTGCCAATAGCGATATGTATATGTTGAACGAGGCGTGCAAGCGTGCGCGCGTGCCCGCGCTAAAATTTAGGTATATATGTACGCAAATGATCTATTCTGCCATTTACGACGTAATGAACGGAATAGGTCTGGACAAAGCGGCGGAGGAGATGGGCGTGACTTTTACACACCACAAAGCGGACGACGACGCTTTGATGGCTCTGCTGTTGCTGAAGAGTTGCTGTGAAAAGATGGGTTGCACCTATTTGCAACTGGAAAAGCAGTTGGGGATCAAGCGCGGGTACAATCAAAACTATTCCTTTACGCCAATGTACTGCGCCAAACTCGAAAAACTGCGTAAGATGCACCGGCAACAAAAGAAGCAGGAACAAAAAGAACTGCGTCAAGAGTTGAATACCCGACATAACCTCGCTATTGAATTGGACGTGCGCACGTTTGACGCAGTGCGTTGCGGTGCAAACGAGATCGCTACCGTCAACGACGATATGGCGAAAAGCCTGGAGGTAGGCTCCACGTTTTATTTGGTAAAGCATACGGGCACCTTGGAGGTTTTTAAGGCCGAGGTTGTATCGCTGCGCTCGTACGATAGTTTTTTGGAATTGTATATCGACAGCGACAAAAAAGGTCAACTCTTGCGCGGCGAAGCCGAATTGGAGTTTTTGGAGCGAATGTATGCTTCGCACGACGCCGAACGCGAAAAGGAGTGCGGCGTGGTGGCCATTACCTTCAAACCGGTGCACAATCATTGACAAAATTGCAAATACGCCGCTAACATTATTTGCTGTACAAAAAATACACCGCAAAAGCCAAAAAAGTTTGGATAAAAGGCCAAAAAATTGTTGACAAGCGGGCCGAAATATACTATTATAGGGTAGTCTTAGGTTCGAGGCCCATCGAGGTGTAGCGCAGTTGGTAGCGCACGTGGTTTGGGACCATGAGGTCGGGAGTTCGAGTCTCTTCACCTCGACCAGATACAAATCATGTGGGCCTTTAGCTCAGTTGGTTAGAGCAGTCGGCTCATAACCGATCGGTCCAAGGTTCGAGTCCTTGAAGGCCCACCAAATTCAAATATAACGCGGTCCGGTAGTTCAGTTGGTTAGAATGCCAGCCTGTCACGCTGGAGGTCGACGGTTCGAGCCCGTTCCGGATCGCCAAATTTGCCCAGGTAGCTCAGTTGGTAGAGCAGTGGACTGAAAATCCGCGTGTCGCTGGTTCAAGTCCGGCCCTGGGCACCAAATCAGTTGGTCGTGCTGGTGTGGCTCAATGGCAGAGCAGCTGATTTGTAATCAGCAGGTTGATGGTTCGATTCCGTTCACCAGCTCCACAGTTTGGGAAGATTCCCGAGTGGCCAAAGGGAGCAGACTGTAAATCTGTTGTCAGTGACTTCGGTGGTTCGAATCCACCTCTTCCCACCATCAAAGAAACCTCTTTTGTCTACCAGGGCAAAAGAGGTTTTCTTGTTGTATCATAAAATTGAATATGGTATAATCATCTCGACAACTCGGTATTTGTAGAGGTAATACGGATATGATAATCAAACTGGAACCGATTAACGATACTAATCGCGAGGCTGTGCTGACGCTCACAGTGCGTGAAGACCAACCCTTTGTCGCGCAGAACGATTATTCATTAAGCGAGGCAGATGAGGCCAATGCCAAGGCGCCCGGCACGGCGAGGCCATTTGCGATCTATGCGGGTGAAAAGATTGTCGGCTTCTGTATGCTCGCCTTGGACCCCGAGGATGAGAACCCCGTCGACAGGTACTGTCTCTGGCGTTTTATGATCGACAAAAACGAACAGGGCAAGGGCTACGGTCAGGCGGCGCTTCATGAGATCATCAAGTATTTCAAAGAGAACGGTGTGGACACGATCTATCTGTCGACTGCACCTGAGAACGAGGTCGGATTGCACGTGTACCATAAGGCGGGCTTTAAGGAAACAGGAGAGATAGAAGACGGAGAAGCTATTTTTGTTTTAAAACTCTAAATTCCTGTTTATCGAGCCGTACAGCATGTACCTTTTACGCGCCCTTTCTATGGTTCCGTACCTTTTACGCGGTTTTAGACAAAAAATGCGTCTTCTATTTGGAAGACGTATTTTTTTGTACCATTGTAGAATACGGCAAGGCTATGGTTATACGTTTGACTTTGGGACATTCGTTTGTTATCCTATGTCTGAAAGCTATGAAAAAGATACAATTGTCCGACCATTTTAGTTATAACAGATTGCTTCGTTTTACTGCGCCATGCGTCGTGATGATGGTGTTTACGTCCATATATGGTATTGTAGACGGCTTTTTTGTGTCTAACTTTGCCGGGAAAACTCCTTTTGCTGCCGTCAATTTGATTTTTCCGTTTTTGATGATATTGGGCACAGTAGGTTTTATGTTTGGCGCGGGAGGCAACGCGCTGATATCCAAAACTTTGGGCGAAGGCGACCGCGACAAGGCCAACCGCTTGTTTTCGCTTTTGATATACGTTACCTTGGCGTTGAGCCTGGTGATGACCGGACTTGGCTATGCGATATTGCGCCCCGTGGCCGTGGCGTTGGGCGCCGAAGGGGAGTTGCTTGAAAACTGCGTTGTATATGGCCGTATCTATTTGCTCGGACTGCCGGCTTTTATATTCCAATATGAGTTTCAAAGTTTGTTTTCTACGGCGGAAACGCCGCGTTTCGGCTTAGTCGTCACCTTGGCTTCAGGATTGGCGAATATGTTGTTGGACGGTATTTTTGTCGGCGTGGCCCAATGGGGCATAGCGGGTGCTGCGTGGGCCACCGTCATCAGTCAAGTGATAGGGGGCGGGTTGCCATTGCTCTACTATGCCTTGCCCAACAAAAGTTTGCTGCGCATCGGCCGTGCCTCTTGGGATGGCAAAGCGCTCTTGAAAATATGCGCAAACGGCTCATCCGAGCTGCTGTCCAACGTATCGATGTCGGTTGTGAGTATGTTTTATAACGCGCAACTGATCCGTTTCGCCGGTGAAAACGGTGTGGCGGCTTACGGCGTCTTGATGTACGTCGGCTACGTATTCTTTTCGGTTTTCATGGGGTATTCGGTAGGTGTTGCCCCCGTCGTCGGCTTTCACTACGGTGCCAAGAACCGTGTGGAATTGCGCAATTTGCTGGGTAAGAGTATGCTCGTTATAGGCGTCGCATCGGTGTGTATGTGCGCGCTGGCCGAAGGATTATCACTGCCGTTTGCCAAGTTGTTCGTAGGATACGACCCCGAGTTGCTTCGTCTTACCGAGCGTGCGTTTCGCTTTTACTCCATTTCCTTTTTGTTTATGGGCACCGCCGTATTCGGTTCGGCGTTTTTTACCGCACTCAACAATGGCCCTGTTTCTGCCACCATTTCATTTTTGCGTACTTGCGTGTTTCAAATTGCCGCGGTGCTTTTGTTGCCACTATGGCTGGGGATCGACGGCGTATGGAGTTCGCTTGTCGTTTCGGAGGCTGTGGCCATGGTGATCACTCTCTCGTTTTTGTGGGTCAAACGTAAGCGGTATGGATATACGAAAGAACCCGTAGAACCGACAAATTGAATTTTGGCGTTGTCAAAACGCGTTG
>CAMPCZ010000038.1 GCA_946648015.1 uncultured Clostridia bacterium | reverse complement strand
ATATTGGGCGGACACGTATCGCGTCCTTCGGGCGAGGATTGGGAGCCGTATCGTTCCAAAAGCACGGTGGGCCGCGCCAAACACCGCAATATGATCAATAGATTATGAAATGCTATTTAGTGTGCGAACAAGAAAAACTCTACAACGACCTGATGGATCTGGTACGCGCCTACTATCCGCATATAGAGCCGTCCCCCGACGGGGAGCCTTTGGTCGTGGATGCGTGGCAAGAGGATTGCTATCGGGTGCAGGTGCGCTATGTGGGGCGCTTGTGGCAAGACGAGCAACCCTTTTGGGACGACGGCAACGATCTTTTGCGCCAAAGGCACTACAAATGGTTTGTGAAAAAGACGGTATACCGCGCTCTTTGCGAAGTGTGCGGCGTGGCGTTGCCCTACGGAAGCCTGACGGGTATTCGTCCCACCAAATTGTACTATGAGATGACAGTCGAAGGGCTGGACGCTCACTCGATGCTTGCGGATTATTTTGGCGTAAGCGGCGAAAAAGTGGCACTTATCGAGGATATCGTAGCGGCACAGCGCGGCATATACGGCGTGGATATCGACGCCTACGATCATTTTGCCAACGTACCCGTCTGCCCAACGCGATGCGCCTATTGCAGCTTTATAGCCGAAACGTACCCCAAGGTCAAAAAGCAAATGGCCGACTATACCCGCAATTTGTCCAAGGGCATAGAGAGTTTCTTCGATCTGGGCGTGCGGCGTCGTGCCATCTACGTGGGCGGCGGCACACCTACCTGCATTCCCACCGATATGCTGGCGCAGATATTGGCGGCATTTCGCCACGAGGGCGAGGAGTTTACGGTGGAGGCGGGGCGGCCCGAGACCATTACGCCCGAGGTGGTGGCGGTGCTGGCGCACGCAGGGGTGAATCGCGTGTCCGTCAACCCCCAAACTTTCAAAGACCAAACCTTGCGCAAAATAGGGCGGGCTCATACGGTGGACGACATTTTGCGAGCCTACGACTTGGTGGCGGGTAAATTTGACGTAAACATGGATTTGATCGCAATGCTACCAGACGAAACGATGGACGATTTTGCCGACAGCGTGGCTCGCGCCGTGGCCTTGCGCCCCCAAAACATAACGGTACATTCGCTGTCCGTCAAGCGCGGCTCGGCTTTGGCTTTGGCGGGCTATGACAGCGCGCAAAACAACGCCTTGGCCGAGGCGATGAGCGCATACGCCTACGCCACACTGAAAGCGGCGGGCTACAGCCCATACTATATGTATCGACAGAAGAATACCGAGGGGCGGCTGGAAAACGTAGGGTATACCCTGGCGGGAAAGGCTTGCGTGTACAACGTGGATATCATGGAGGAGACGCATTCCATATATGCTTCGGGTGCGGGCGCTATAAGCAAACGCGTGTATCCCGAGGCTGGGCGCATAGAGCGCTTGGCCGAGATCAAAGAGGTGAAAGGGTACAACCAACGCGCCGAGGAGTTGTTGGCCAAAAAGAAAGTTTTTTTCGCCCAATAAAGGGCAAAATGCTTGACATAATACACAACGTGTTATATTATTACCAAAGAAATACCCTGCGCTCGGTTTGGCGCGTCGCTAACGACATACTTAGCCCGGGGCGAATATAGGAGGATTTGAAAATGGCAGACGAAGTCATCAATGCAAGCGAAGAAGTAAAAGAAGAAGTAAAAGAAGTCGAAGTAGTAGCGGAAGAAGTCGCGGCAGAACCCGCCGAGCCCGTCGTAAGCGAAAAGACCAAAATCATTCAACAATATGCCTTGAAAGAGGGCGATACCGGTAGTCCCGAAGTGCAAGTCGCTTTGCTTACCGACCGTATCAACCGTTTGAGCGCCCACCTTGCCACACACAATAAAGACAACCACAGCCGTCGCGGCTTGTTGCAAATGATCGGCAAGAGAAAAAAATTGTTGGCGTATTTGAAGGCAAAAGATCTCGAGAGATATAAGGCGTTGATCACGGCCTTGGGCTTGAGAAAATAAGGAGAAAAGGGGGTGCGTTTTGGCACCCCTTTATCCATATTCATTCGGATTCATTTAGTTGAAAATATAAATAGCACGAACGGTTCGTGCAAACGGAGGTAGTAATGGAAAAGAACATCGTCAAATCGTATCCCATCGTGGGCGGCGACGTGGTGGTAGAGCAAATCGGCAACGCCGAAAGACGCATATACAGCACCACCATCGGCGGTCGCAAGGTAGAGGTGGAAATCGGCGCCTACTGCGGTCAAGCGGGCGGCAGCTGTTTGGTGCGCTGCGGCGACACCGCGGTCAACGTCAACGCGACTATGGCCGAGGCTCCCCGCGCCGGCATCGACTTCTTCCCTTTGGGTGTAGATTTCGAGGAGAAAATGTACGCCGTGGGCAAAATACCCGGCGGTTTCAAAAAGAGAGAAGGTCGTCCCAGCGACAAAGCCATCTTGGTCAGCCGCCTCATTGACCGCCCCATTCGTCCCTTGTTTCCCAAGGGTCTGTTCAATGACGTGGCCGTGGTAGCCACCGCTATGTCGGTAGACCCCGATATCCCCCCCGAGGCCTATGCTATGCTGGGTAGCAGCATTGCGTTGTCCATCAGCGATATTCCTTGGGGCGGCCCCACCGGCAGCGTTGTCGTCGGTTTTGTGGACGGCAAATATATCATCAACCCCAACGCCGAGGAGCGCGAAAAGAGCAGATTGCACTTGTCCTTGGCCGGCACCAAAGACGCCATCATGATGGTGGAAGCCGGCTCCAAGGAGATCAGCGAAGAGGAAATGTTGGGTGCCATTTTGTTCGGACACGAAGAGATCAAAAAGATCGTGGCTTGGATCGAAGCCATCAAAGCCGACTGCGGCAAACCCAAAAACACCGAGGTCGAGATCTATCACGTGGGCGAGGACGTTACCGAGGCTGTCAAGGCCTATGCCAGCGAAAAATTGGACTACGTTTTGGAGGCTTACGACAGAAGTGAGCGTCAAGCCCGCGAAAAGGCGTTGGACAAAGAGGTATTCGAGCACTTTGCCGACATCTTCCCCGACAGAGCGCGCGAGATCGGCGACGCTATGTACGCCATGAAGAAAGAGAAAGTGCGCCGCAAGATTTTGGACAAAGGCATTCGTCCCGACGGCCGCGCCTTGACCGAAATTCGTCCCATCTGGTGCGAAGTGGGCGTGTTGCCCCGCGTGCACGGCACCGGTGTGTTTACCCGTGGCCAAACACAAGCCCTGACCACTTGCACCTTGGGCACCATCAGCGACGTGCAAAAGTTGGAAGGTTTGGACGACGACGTGTTCAAACGCTATATGCACCACTACAATATGCCTCCCTATAGCACCGGCGAAGCCAAACCCATGCGCAGCCCCGGCAGACGTGAGATCGGTCACGGTGCCTTGGCCGAGCGCGCCTTGGAGCCCGTATTGCCCAGCGAGGTGGATTTCCCCTATGCCATCCGCACGGTCAGCGAGATCTTGTCCTCCAACGGCAGCACTTCGCAAGCCAGCGTGTGCGGTTCGACCCTCGCATTGATGGACGCAGGCGTGCCCATCAAAGCCCCCGTGGCCGGTATTGCTATGGGCCTTATCAAGGACACCGAGTCGGACAAAGTGGTAGTGCTTACCGATATCCAAGGCCTCGAGGACTTCTTGGGCGATATGGACTTTAAGGTCGCCGGTACTACCGAAGGCATCACTGCCATTCAAATGGATATCAAGATCAAGGGCATTGACGAGCAAATTTTGCGCACCGCTTTGAAGCAAGCCCGCGACGGCAGATTGTTCATTCTCAAAAAGATGACCGACGTGCTGCCCGCGCCCCGCGCCGAACTCAGCAAGTTTGCCCCCAAGATCATCAGCTTCTCCATTGCTACCGACAAGATCAAAGACGTCATCGGTTCGGGCGGCAAAACCATTAACAAGATCATCGAGGAGACGGGCGTCAAAATCGACATCGCCGAGGACGGCACCGTGTTTATTGCCGGCCAAGATACCGACAGCGCCGAAAAGGCAAAGAAGATCATTATGACCATCGTCAAAGATCCCGAGGTGGGCGAGGAATACGAGACCACCGTCGCGCGTATCATTCCCATCGGTGCTTTCTGTGAACTTTGCCCCGGCAAGGACGGTATGATCCACATCAGCAAATTGTCCAAAGAGCACGTCGAAAAAGTGGAAGACGTGGTGAATATCGGCGACAGAGTGCTGGTGAAAGTCATCAAGATCAGCCAAAAAGGCATTGACCTCAGATTGGTCAAGAAACTGTAAACAAAACGCAACAAAAGATTTCGGCAAAGCAATTTGCCGAAATCTTTTTTCGACTTGCCGGCCTACCTGTATAGTACATTAAATTTTATTATATTGACGATGTCAGCCGTGCGTGATACAATGGATACGGCAGCGCTACCTTTTGTGCGTTGCAACGTTTGCCACTCGGCAAACGTATCGTAGGAGGTAGATGATGGACAACAAATATGACGTCATTATAGTGGGTGCGGGCAACAGCGGTTTGTCCGCCGGCGTTACCACGGCGCAAGCCGGGCTCAAAACGCTATTGATCGACCAGTATATATCGGTCGGAGGCGTGGCGGGCAGTGTGGTACGCGGTCGGTTTGAGTTTGAAAAATCCTTGCACGAGTTGTCGGGTTGCCCTATGGACCCCAATCTGTTCGGCGCCGTCATAGATACTTTTCACAAACAACATATCGACCCACCTCTGTGGGTGGCGCACGAAACCTATCGCCTCATCGTAGACAACGACGAGGAACACATTGACTTGGTGGTGCCCTATGGCAGTTTGCAGGCCATCATCGACGCCATCGAGGCCTATTCGCCCGGTAGCAAACGCTATACCGAGCCTTTCTTTGCCTACGTTGAGGAGGCGTATCGCGGCTTGATGATCAGCGATATGCAGGAAAATATCAAGCAAAATCCGCATTTTTTGCGCCTCTCGTGTATGACGTTGGTAGAGGTGGAAGACGCGTTGGATATGCCCAAAACCATTCGCACTATTTTGGACGGCTATTGGGGCTATGGCGGCATCACGTCCGACGAGGTGTCTTTCCTGTATTTCAGCAATATGATTTATATCTACTTCGTCTTTGGCGGCGCCGTGTTTAAGCACCGCTCGAGCGAGTTGAATATGCTGGTGCTCCGTCGCTACTTGGATTGTGGCGGTAAGTTGCTGTGCAATACCAACGTCAACAAACTATTGATGCAAGACGGCGCGTGCGTGGGCGTCGAAACCGAACGCGGCACCTTTTATGCCAAAAAGGTGATAGCGGCCGTCAACAGACACATCGTGTACAGTCGCTTGATGGACTTTGATCAGATCCCCGAGAGAGCGGTGCGGCAGGCCAATGCAAGAGATATAGGCGTGCGCCCCTTTGTGGTGAATTTGGGTCTGAATAAGAGTTGCGAAGAATTGGGGCTAAAAGAGTACAGTTACTTTATCTATCCGTCCGGCGACCCCAACAAATGCAAACGCTCCTTGGTGGAGTTGGAAGGCCCCAAGTCGATAGCGGCAGTGTGCCTCAATGCGGCCATACCCGGCACTTCGCCCGAGGGAACGTGTACACTCAATATTACCAGTATGTTCAAGCCCGGGCCGCTTTTGGACGGCTTTGACAACGCCAACCGTGAGGCATACACGGCGCAAATTGCCGATATGCTCATTGCCGAGGTGGAACGTGCCACGGGTGCCGATCTGCGCGGCCATATCGAGGAGATGTTCGTGGCCTCGCCCATTGACGTCATCGGCAACACGCAGGCGTACGACGGCATGATGTACGGCTATGAACTGCATACTTTGGACAGTATGCTGATTCGTTGGCATTGTCTGGAGCAGGACAACTGCATCAAAAATCTGCTGTTTGCGGGCGCAACCGCCCAAAACGGACACGGCTACGGCGCCTCTATACGCGTGGGCTATATCATGGGTACGCGCGCCATCAAAGAAATCGAGGAGGAGAGCAAATGAATTTGAAAGACAACAATCCCACCAGCGGAATGAGTGAGTTTCAACAATTATTTGTCGACGCCGAAAAAGTATATCAGTCGGGCGAATACAAGCCTATCGACCCTGTCCCCGCCTTGTCGCAAGTGGCGGCTACCGCCGTGCCGCGCGGCTACTTTGCGGTGCGCGTGGCAAATATAGAAACGGACGGCGCAGTATGCGTGCTGACGCTAACACTGTCGGGCGAATTGCCTGTGGGCAAAAGCGGGCAATACACTTCGCTACAAGTGAAACGCAGCGCCTATGGCCTTGTGTACGACAGCACGGTAGCCGCCTACTTTGCGGCATATCCCGCCGCGGACCAATGGCAAGTGGCCGTGCAATGCAAGCAGTTGGAAGACTTTTTGGGCGCGTTGCACGTAGGCGATGAACTGAAAGTATGTCGGCCTATGGGCGACTTCGGCTACAATGCGATGCGCGACTCCGTGCGTGTGGTAGGCGTGGCGACAGCAGGCGGGTTGGCCCCTCTCGTTGCCATAGCGGACGGTGTGGCGCGCGGAAAATATAAGTGCGACTTGCAGATCGGCTGCATTGGTGCGGTGCCGGTCTCGTTGCAAAGAAGGCTGGACAACGCCGTTCAAAGCGGGCGCGTTGCGGTGAAATATTATAATACCGTTGCGGATTGGGACGGGTGCCAAAGCGGGGATTCGCTGTTTGTGGCGTTGACGCAACAGGATGACGAATTGCTGGCAAAAGCCAGATCTTTCGTGTCCGATCCCAAGTATTTGCGCATAGCGTACTTGGAACAACCCGTCGTGAAACCGCAAAGTGAGTTTTGCACCGTCCAAGTGCATACCTTTGCGGCGGATCACAACATAGTCGGCTGTGTGGGCGAACGCTTGGTGGACGTATTGGAGCGCAACAAAGTGCATATCGAAACGCGGTGTCGCAACGGCGAGTGCGGTTGGTGTCGTGTGCGCGTGGTAGCGGGCGCCGTGGAGATGGGCCCCAATGCCAAACCGCGTGAGGCCGATACCATATATGGTTATATACACGCGTGCGCCGCCACGCTCCTTGGCGACCTCGAAATAGTCATTGATTATTGAGCATTACGGCAAGATTTGGGGGTGCTACGCAAAAGCGTAGCACCTTTTTGGTGCGATGCCGAATAGGACGAAAAAACGACCGAATAGCCAAAAGCCATTGCTTTTTGTGCAAAATGTGGTATCTTGTAGACAGGAGGCAACTATGAAATGTAACGTATATATCGGTACGGAAACAGAAGAAAGGGTGGACGTATACGCCCGGTCGCGCACCCCGCTGGTAGAGCGGATAGAGGCTTTGACGGAGGGCACGGAAACGCGCCTTGTTGGCTTTGTAGGCGACGAGACCGTGGTGCTCGATTGGGCGCAAGTGCAACGCATATACGTGGAGGAAGGCAAAACCTATGCGTCCACAAACGACGGCGTATATAGGGTGAAGCATCGGCTGTATCAAATAGAAGAATTGGCGGGCGATGATTATGTCAAGATCAACCAATCGTCTTTGGTGCGCGTGTCGTCCGTGCGCAAATTCGAGGCGTCTTGGGGCGGTGCGCTGCGTGTGGTGTTGGCGAACGGCGATAGCGACTATGTGTCGAGAAGACAGACAAAAGCGGTAACCGCACGGTTTAATATCAATAGGAGGTAGAGGTATGAAACAATTCGATCATTCGTATGGCAAAGAGTTTGTGTTGCGCGGGCTGATATTCGGCGGTATCGGTTGCGTCGTTGTGGGCATTGTGTTGGCCTTGGTGGGCATCAAAACGCCGTTGGCACTGGAGGGTTGGCAAGTGCTACTGGCCATTGCTTCGGGCTATGCGATCGCCTTTGTGCAAGCCGGAACGTCGGTATTTCATCAGGTGGAGCGTTGGTCTCCCGCCAAGTCTGCCGGTTTGCAACTCGCTTGCATCTATGCGGTGTATATTGCGGCCTATTTGGCCAACCGCTGGATCCCTTTCAAATGGCAGGTGATCGCCATCTTTACGGGCGCTTTTGCCGTGGGGTACGTCGTCATTTGGGGCATCGTGCGCTTGGCCATAGGAGCCGTGGCCAAACGACTGAACAAAGGCTTGGAGTACAAAGAATAGGTAAAAACGAAAAATAATCGCCCCCATCGCGGGGCGATTTTTCATATCATATCGGCGACAGATACAAAGGTGTAGCCGTCGGCGAGATAGGTTTCGATGATGGCGGACAGTGCCTTGACGGTGGCTGCGGTAGGGTGCATCAATATGATGTCGCCCGCCTGTCGGTTGCGAGTGGCTCGGCTGATGAGTATGTCTACGTCTTGATCGCGCCAGTCTATGGTGTCTTTCGTCCACATGATCACCGAATAGCCAAGGTCTTGCGCCGCTTTGAGCAGTGCGTCGCCATAGGCACCCGACGGTGGCGCAAATAGGTTGGTTGGCGCGCCGCACACCTCGGTGATGATGGCTTGGGCCTTGTTGAGTTCGGCAATGTTGGCGGCATAGTCCAGTCGGCTATGGTCTTGGTGCGAGTAGCCGTGTGAACCTATACAAAGTCGATTTTGCACGAGAATTTGACACGTTTCGGGGTGTTTTTTGACCCAGCATCCACCCAAGAAGAAAGTGGCGGTAATTTGGTAGTGGTCGAGTATATCGACGATTTGGCGCACGTATTCTTCGCCCAAATAGACGTTGAACGTAAGGGCGACCGTGCCTTGGCGCGTGCCTTGGCGCAACGG
This sequence comes from uncultured Clostridia bacterium, assembly GCA_946648015.1. Lineage (GTDB taxonomy): Bacteria > Bacillota > Clostridia > Christensenellales > CAG-1252 > RUG14300. The sequence goes on along the minus strand of CAMPCZ010000038.1, from coordinate 5,976 downwards.
TGCAAATGCCGCTTGCTGTCCGCTTGCTACCAAGGCGGTGACGGCGAGCGTAGCAATGACCAATACGATGACTGCATTGGTCGCTATGGTGATTAGGGACTTTCTTTTCATGGTATAATATAGCCGAGGGGTGGTCGGGTTATGCCTCGGCGCTTGAAATAATTGGCGGTATTGCGGTATTTGCCTTTACAAATAAAATGTTTTGTACTATAATCATAATGATATAGTGGAGTTAGAATGAACAAGATTTTCAATTTGAAAAACGGAATGAGAATGGCCTACACCTACGACCCCAACGTGCATAGCGTGTGCTGGGGCGTTTTTGTGGGCGTCGGCAGTGCCGACGAAACGGACGCCACCTCGGGAATCAGCCATCTTATCGAGCATATGTGCTTCAAGGGGACAGACACGCGTTCGGCTTTTGATATCGTGAGAGAAACCGAGGATTTGGGCGCCAATCTCAACGCCTTTACCACCAAGGAACAGACGGCCTACTATATTCAATGCGTAGACGACTCGGTGGAACGCTGCGTGGAGATTTTGGCTGATATCGTGCTGCATCGCACCTTTGACAAGCAAGAGCTGGAACGTGAAAAAGAGGTGGTGATAGAGGAGATTGCCATGAGCGAGGATACCCCCGACGACTTGGCGGGCGAACTTGCCGGCGAAGCCTTTTGGGGCGAAGATAGTTTGGCGCGGCCCATATTGGGCAACAAACAAAACGTGTCGGGGTTTAGTCGCGAGCAACTGCTATCGCACGTCGGCCGCTACTACACCGCCCAAAACGCGGTGCTGTCGGTGGTGGGCAATATAGACGAGGGGGAGGCCAAGCGGCTGGCCGAGCGGTACTTCGGTTTCCCGCAAGGCGAAGTGGCGCATACCTATCCCGTGTGCGAAAGAGGGCACCGTCAGATATTCAAACAAAAAGACGTGGAGCAATGCAACGTGGTGCTGAGTTTTGACGGCTTGGCGCGCTACCACCAAGATACCTATGCCTCTATGGTGCTGGACGCCGTACTCGGCGGTGGTATGAGCAGCATTTTGTTTCAACGCGTGCGCGAGGAATTGGGGCTGGTCTATTCCATCTACACGTATGGATCACAGTACGAGGGCAGAGGTAGTTTCAACATCTATTTGGGCACAACGCCCGCCAAATTGCCCTTGGCCATCAAGACGGTGGCGAACGTCATAGAGGAGTTGAAACTAAGCGGTATTACGCCCGAACAGCTGGAAAGAGGGCGCAATCAATCGCTGTCCAACTACGTTTTCGGCTTGGAAAACAATATGGCGGTGATGCGAGTGCAAGCGCGGAGTTTGTTGTACAAAAGCGAGCCTTTTGACGCGGATACAGAGATAGCCAAACTCAAACAAGTATCGCTGGAGGACGTCAACGCGCTGGCAAAACGCCTGTTTGCCGACACCCCCGCCGTGGGTTTGGTGGCAAAAGAAAATATGGATTGTGTAGGTTACTTCAATGGCAAACAATAACTATGACCGTATGTTGTTGGGCGAAAAGCAGGAGACGAACCGCATTCCCAACAAAGCCAAACAGCAACGCAAAAAACAAAACGCAAAGAAGGGCAACGTCGTCAAGATAGTGATATGCGCCTTGGCGATATTGTTCGGCTTGTTTACGGTGGGTGCGGCGGGCAAAGCCGTGCAGGGATTTTTGCTGGGCGTGTTCGGCTGGCTGGGCGTTGCCTACGCTTTGTGCGTGGTAGTGGTATGCGCGCTGTCTTTCGCCGGCGTAAACAAGACCAAGTGGAGCCGCAACAAAAAAGTGGTGGCCATAGGCCTGGCGACCATGGTGTTCATTTTGATGCTGTTCAGCCATTTGTGGACGTCCTACAGCGCTTACGACGCCGTGTGGGCAGCCAAAGGAGAGGTGCGCTACGGCGAGTATTTGGGATACGTCTATCACCACGGCGAGGCCACCTCGGGCGGCGTATTGCTTAGCCTGTTGGCCTATCCGTTCCTCAACGCGGTGGGGCTGCGCCTTAGCGGCATCATTTTGGCCGTGCTGTTCTTTGTGGTGCTGTTTGCGCTCATCTATCCATTCTGGCTGACCACCAAGGAAAAGCGCGTCATCGTAGAGGATACCGAGCTGGAGGACGAGCCGAAACTGTTTGTGGAAACGGTGGACGGAGATAAAAGAACAAACAAGGCACGCGGCAAAAGTCGCGCGCAAAATTTTGATTTTTCCTATCCCAACGGCAACGACCCGATGGCCGGTACCGAAGATATGGATATAGTAGAGGGAGACGAGGGGTTTGCCGTGCCCGAAAACGCCGAAGCACGCCGACAAAGCGCAATGGAATTGTTGCTTGGGCTGAAGGAGCAGAGCAGTCAGGTGACCCATCAACACGAAGGGTACGACCCCGCTACCGACAAGGATCACCCCTTGCGTTTTGGCGAGCGTCACTCCATGAGCGCCGAATGGGGCAAGCCCGCGCCCGAAATCGCCCGCGAGGATATGCCCGAGGCCGAGCGCAAACAGCAAGCGTACGATATTTTGTTCGGCGAGGCGCCTACGCCCAAGTCGTTTAGCAATTACGCACAACCTAAGCCTAAACCGCAACGCGGATTGGCGGCGGGAGATACCATCGAAACGGTGGTGCCCAGCGCGCGCGACTTGTCGCAACGTCGCCCCACGACCGAGCCGGCGGATACCGAGCACAGGCAAAACATATATCGCATACCGGACAACGGCACCTACGTCAATCGTGCGTTTGCACCCGAGCCTCGCCAAGACGAGCGCGCGGAGCAAGACGACGCGTATGCACCGCAGGCAGAATCGCAACCTTATGCCGCACACCAAGCGCCTAGACAAGAGGACGAGCGTTATGACGTCTATGCGCGACAAGAGGCGCAAACCGCCATGCAGCAAGCCCCCGTGGCGGCGCCGAACGAGACCGCCTACGACAATGCCGTGCAAAATACAGGCATTCAGCGCGATTTTGCGCCTGAAAGGCAAGCCGATGTGGCTAAGCCCGAACCGATCGCCCGCCAAACGTATGCGCCCGAGCAGATCGACGTAGAAGCGGAACCTGCCTCGACGCCCCTTGGCGGCGGTGACAGCGCACGCAACGATGCCTCGGAAGCCATCTCGGGAATGTACTATGGCAAACCGCTTTTGCCCGAGGACGCGTCGCGCGCTATGCCCAAACAGTACCCTGCCTTTGAGGAAGAAAGCGAATTGGATAGGGCCTTGCACTATGTGCAAGACGACTATGTGGAACCCGAGCCGCCCGTCGACCGCAACGGTTTTGTGGAGCGAGAGGAGCAGGAGCCTACGCCGCCCGCTTTCAACGGCTTTGTGCAACGCCAAATCAAAGAAACGCCGCCCGAAAGGCCCGAGCCGCGCAAAGAGGACGTCAAACCTCGCTTTACCGCCGTGCCCGACGAGCGCACAAAGCAACAGGCGCGTGCGTTCGCGCCCGATCCCAAAGAGGTGAAAAAGGCGCGACCCTACACGCCGCCTCCTCTCTATTTGCTCAAGGATTATCCGCCGCCCATCGACACCGAGGACTATGAGGAGACGAGCAAGAGCTTGGAGGAAGCCTTTGCCAGCTATGGCATAGAGGTGCACGTCATAGGCCACACGCGAGGGCCGACGTATACCCAATATGCCGTGCGACTGGCGGACGGCGTGCCCTTTAAGCGCGTGAGCACGCTTGGGCAAGATATCGTGCGCAAAATGTGCTTGTCCGAGGAGATAAACATCGTGCCCAAGGTGCCCAATATGGACGCTATCGGCGTTGAGATCATCAACAAAACTCGCTCGCAGGTGGGTCTGAAACCCTTGCTTACGTCCAACAAATTCCGCCAGGACAAAAAGCTCTATTTCGTGCTGGGCGTGGACGTAATGGGGCAACCCTACTACTGTGACTTGCTCAAAGGCCCGCATATGCTGATAGCCGGCTCGTCGGGTAGCGGCAAGAGTGTGTGCTTGAATACGTTGATCTGCTCGCTGTTGTTCAACTACAAGCCCGACTACGTCAAATTTATCTTGGTGGACCCCAAAGGCGGTGTGGAGATGGGTATGTACAACGACTTGCCCCACAACTTGCTGGGCAAAGCGGCCGTAACGCCCGCCAACACCATCAAGGCCTTGGATTGGGCCATAGACGAGATGGAGCGGCGCTACGGCTTGATGCGCGACCTCAACGTGCGCAGTTGGGGCGACTACAACGACAAATTGTTGGCGGCCAATCAGCCCCGCCAGCCCTATATATTGATCATCATAGACGAGTTGGCCGATTTGATGGCCAGTAGCAAAAAGAACGCGGGCGACATAGAGGTGCGAATCGCACGCCTGACGGCCAAAGCGCGTGCCAGCGGCATACACGTCATCGTGGCTACCCAGCGCCCCAGCGTAGACGTCATTACGGGTACTATCAAGAACAATATCCCCACGCGTGTTGCATTCAAGACCGCTACGCAAATCGACAGCAAGACCATTCTCGAGAAAGGGTGCGCCGAAAAGCTGTACGGTAGAGGCGATATGTACTTTATGAGTAGCGAATTCAACGAGCTCAAGCGGTTGCAGGGGCCGTTCTTGTCCGACGACGAAGCCAACGATATTTGCGACAACATACGCGCCAACAACGACTGCGTGGTGGACGAGTCCGCCGCTTCGCGCATCTTCAAAGAGGAAGCGGACGAAGCCAAAGAAGAAGTGGTGGAGAGCGTAGACGCCCCCGAAGAAGAGGGCGACGTCAACGAGGAGAATTTGTTCGAGCGCGCGGTGCGCTACGCGGCATCGCAGGGGTTTGTGAGCATCAGCCGCCTGCAACGTATGTTCCGTTTGGGCTTTAATCGCGCGGCGCTATTGGTGGACGAAATGGAAGCGCGCGAGTTTATCGAAAAACCTTTGATGGGCAGCTCGAAACCTCGCCGCGTATTGATCACACCCGAGGAGTGCGACGAAATATTTGGGTATCATGACGATGAAGACTGATAGAGCAAAAGTAGGCGTCGTATCTTTGGGGTGCGACAAGAATCGCGTGGATAGCGAGAATATGATAGGCTTTTTGAGCCGAGATTTTGACATTGTCAATCAATACGAGGACGCGGACGTCGTCATCATCAATACGTGTTCTTTTTTGCAAAGCGCCGTAAAGGAGAGTATAGACGCCATTATGGAGGCGGCTACCCACGACGTCAAGTTGATAGTAACGGGGTGCTTGCCCCAACGCTATCCCGAAATCGCCGCGCAAAATATGATGCCGGAGGTGTCCGCTTTTTTGGACAATCAACACTATGCAACCATAGTCGATACGGTGTATAATGTGCTGGAAGGTGGCAAAGAGGTGCGCAAAAATGCCTCGCCAACCCCCGTGGCGACCTCGCCCGATAGGGTGCTGACCACGCCGTTGCATTACGCCTACCTCAAAATAGCCGAGGGCTGTAACAATCGCTGTGCCTTTTGTGCTATTCCCTACATACGCGGCAACTACGTGTCCACCCCCGTGCAAACGCTGGTAGAGGAGGCGGAGCGCCTTGTGGCAGGCGGCGTAGAGGAGTTGATCGTGGTGGCGCAGGACGTTACGCGCTATCGCGACGGTGAGGTAGACCTGATGGGGTTGCTCGACCGCTTGGAGGCGCTGCCGGTGCGCATCATTCGGTTGATGTACTGCTATCCCGAGCAAGTAACCAAGGCGCTACTTGACCGCATCGAGCGCAGCCCTAAGTTGGCCAAATATATAGACGTGCCCATGCAGCACGCGGCCGACAACGTGTTGCGCGCTATGCGCCGCCGCTCCACCCATGCGGATCTTGCCGAATTGATGGACTACGTGCGGGAACACACGCATATCAAGGTGCGCTCTACGTTTATGGTGGGCTTTCCCTACGAAACGGAAGAGGACGTGGACTGTTTGGTGGACTTTTTGCGCCGCTATCGCATCGAATATGCCGGCTTCTTTGCCTATTCGGCAGAGGAAGGCACCATGGCAGCCGAGATGGACGGCCAGA
>CAMPCZ010000037.1 GCA_946648015.1 uncultured Clostridia bacterium | reverse complement strand
TGTACTATGCGTACACGGCGCGAGAGAACGCGTGTACAGCCCTCTATATCGCCCAATTTTCTACAAATTGCGGCAGTAGGTAACGATTTGGGAATTAACCTCCTTACTCTTTGTCCATAGGGGATGACGAGCCCAAAACAATGTGTCGAGAAGGTGATTGTCGTTGTCCTCGCGGGGCAAGTCCAACCAGCGACAGGCGGCAGACGGCCAAGCGCGAGCAACAGAAAGAGCCTCCTGCCGATTGACGTCGGCGCCTGCCGTGACCAAAAGTACGGGTGGATAGCTGGGCGCGTACCAACGCGACAGATCCAAATAGTCGAACAACTTGGTGGATACAAAGCCCTTGCCCAGCCAGCGGTCGTAGTCGTAGACGGCGGAGGACGAAGTGGGATGCACGTTGCCGGACATAGACACCAAGCCACCTATGCGCACAAGGTCATCGAACACAACGGTGGGGGTAGCGCCCATAGCAAAGAAACGCCGTACGGCGGGACATTGCGCCGCAAAATACTCGCGCATGCGGGCATTGTGATACAAGCGCATTGCCACGGTGGCAAGCATAGCACCCGTGCCGCAACCGACCAACACGATTTTGTTGCCGTCGGCGGCATAGGTTTGGGGGCGCAACCCCAAGCCGAACTTGTCGGCCACCAAATCGGCAAGTAAGTCGAACAGATCGCCCAGTTGACGCAAAAAAAACGGCTCGGCATCCGACTTGGACAAAGACGGCGTAAAGGCAGCCATACCGCGGCGCGCCATCTCCATGGCCAAGGGTGCCACGTCATAGCGAGTGCCCTCGTAGGGATCGTCGTGCAACACGACGGCAACGTGCATTGCGCTTTTGTCGGGCAAAACCTCCTGCTTGGTGGAGGCCATAGGCTCGTAGTAGTCGGTGCTCAAGCCGTTGCCATAGGACAAGTTGCCGATTTGGCGCACGTTGATAGGGGCCTCGTAAGGCTCGGCCTGCTGCGATCTGTCTGAATATTTGGTTTTGCTGCGACCGGAGATAACTGCCATATTATTCTATCCCTCTTAACTACGCCCATTATATAACAAAGCCGAGGCGTTGTCAATCCTCGGCTTTGTTCTAGGCTGTGGGCGTTACTCCTGCAAAAGATAATTGCAAGCGGCAATAGCGGCGGATGCGCCGTCGGCGGCGGCAGTCGTCAGCTGCCTGACGCGCTTGCTACGGCAATCACCTGCCACGTAGAACCCGGCCGTCTTGGTGGTGCAATCCTCACCCGAATCGAAATAACCCCATGGATTGAGGTCGGCAAGATTGGTGTAGGCCTCGTTGTCCGGCATTTGACCTATGGCCACAAAGGCGCCTTTGACGGGCAATATCTTTTCGCCATCGGCGTTTTTGATGCGCACGGCACTGAGGCTATCCTCACCCATAAACTCCTCGCACACGGTTTGCATATAGATCTCGACGTTGGGGGTGTTTTTGACCGCACGGATCAAGGCGTCCTCGCCCATAAGATAGTCGAGCATCACCAGCATATGCACCTTGGTGCAATAGGAAGACAGCGCCAGCGCGTATTGCAACGCCGAATTGGCGCCGCCGATAAGGGCTACCTCCTCCCCTTTGAAGAAGGGGCCGTCGCACACCGCGCAGTAGGACACGCCCTTGCCCACCAACTCTTCCTCGCGGGCAAGCCCCAAGGGGCGATGGCGAGCGCCCGCAGCCACGATGACGGCCTTGCACTCGTGCGTGCCGTAGTCGGTGGTGACGACGAAGTGCTTTTCGGCCAATTTCTCTACCTTTTGCACGCGCTCCAACTCGAACTCGGCGCCCAAAGACAATACTTGCTCGAACAGTCGATTGGCAAGCTCGCTACCACCGATGGCTTCGATGGTGGGATAATTTTCTACGCGAGGCGAGTTGGCGATTTGGCCGCCCACCGTTTCGGCCTCGAGCAGCAAAACGGACTTGTCGGTTCTCAGTGCATAGAGGGCTGCGGTCATACCGGCCATACCGGCGCCTATGATTATGATATCGTACATACTATTCTCCTTATTTGAGAATTTGCCTCAAAACTTTGAGGCAAATTCGATACGTTTATGATCAACACGGTAATGCTATCGTTTGCGCCTATTTCGACTCGATATAGCGGCGGATCTCGCTTGCGTTCTCATACCGCTCGTAGTCGCTGCCCACAGGCACCATAAGCGTGGGGGCTTTCTTGACGCCGTACGCGATGGTAAGGTCTTTGTTTTCTTCGGCGTCGACGACGCGATAGCTGATGCCGGCTTTGTTGAGCATTGCTTTGGCCATAGCGCAGTTGGGACAGGTCTTGGTGGCAAACAACAAGATCTCTTTGTCCTCGACGACGGGCGCAAAGTCGGGCGCATAGGCGTCGGCGCCGCAGCAAGGCGCGTCCATCATGCGGTCGCGGTGCAATACCGAGTGGTCCACGTCGTAGACCTTGCGATCCTTAAACTCCTGGGTCTTGCCGTCGTTCCAATTTTGCACGGGACGATAATAGCCCGTAATGCGGCTGTAGACCTCGGCCTTTTTGCCGCAATGGGGGCACACGAAGTGCTCGCCGGTAAGATAGCCGTGCTCGGCGCAAACCGAATAGGTGGGCGACAAGGTATAGTAGGGCAAGCGATAGTTTTCGGCGATCTTGCGCACCAAGGTGGCCGCCGCGCGCCAATCGGGCAGTTTTTGCCCCAAGAAAGCGTGGAATACGGTGCCCGAGGTATACAGCGTTTGCAACTCGTCCTGAATATCCAACGCCTCGAAGATGTCGGCGGTGTAGCCCACGGGCAAGTGCGAACTATTGGTGTAGTAGCAGGTGCCGTTCATGTTGGCAAAAATCATATCGGGATAGCGCACCTTGTCGTGTTTTGCCAAGCGGTAGCTGGTAGACTCGGCGGGAGTGGCCTCGAGGTTGTAGAGGTCGCCGTACTCCTCCTGGTAGTCGGACAAGCGCTCGCGCATATGGTTGAGCACACGCTTGGTAAAGTCTTGCGACGCGGGATCCACTAGGTTTTTGCCAAGCCAAGCGGCGTTGAGGCAGGCCTCGTTCATACCCACCAAACCGATGGTGGAGAAGTGGTTGTTGAAGGAGCCCAAATAGTGTTTGGTGTAGGGATAGAGCCCGTTCTCCATCAGTCGGGTGATGACCTTGCGCTTGATGGACAAACTGCGCGCCGCGATATCCATCATCTTGTCCAAGCGTTGGAAGAACTCGTTTTCGTCCTTGCTGAGATAGGCGATGCGGGGCATATTGATGGTAACGACGCCTACCGAACCGGTGCTCTCACCGCTGCCGAAGTAACCGCCCGACTTTTTGCGCAGCTCACGCAAGTCCAAACGCAAGCGGCAACACATACTGCGCACGTCCGAAGGCTCCATATCGCTGTTGATATAGTTGGAGAAATAGGGGGTGCCGTATTTGGCGGTCATCTCGAACAACAGGCGATTGTTCTCGGTCTCGCTCCAATCGAAATCACGCGTGATGCTGTAGGTGGGAATGGGGTATTGGAAACCGCGGCCGTTGGCGTCGCCCTCGATCATGACCTCGATGAAGGCTTTGTTGACCATGCGCATCTCCTCTACGCAATCCTTATATTTGAAGTTCATCTTTTTGCCGCCCACGATGGCGTCCAGCTCGGCAAGGTCGTTGGGCACGACCCAATCCAACGTGATGTTGGTAAAGGGGCTTTGCGTACCCCAACGGCTGGGCGTATTGACACCGTAGACGAAGCTTTGGATGCATTGTTTCACCTCTTTGTAAGTGAGGTTGTCCACCTTGACGAAGGGGGCCAAATAGGTGTCGAAACTGGAGAACGCCTGCGCGCCCGCCCATTCGTTTTGCATAATGCCCAAGAAGTTGACCATTTGGTTGCACAACGTGGACAAGTGCGAAGCGGGGGCCGAGGTGATCTTGCCGGGAATGCCGCCCAAGCCTTGCTCGATGAGTTGCTTCAGGCTCCAGCCCGCGCAGTAACCGGTGAGCATGGACAAGTCGTGAATGTGGATATCGGCGTTGCGGTGCGCCTGGGCAATCTCTTCGTCATAGACCTCGCTCAGCCAATAGTTGGCGGTGAGTGCGCCCGAGTTGTTGAGAATGAGGCCGCCTACCGAATAGGTAACCGTCGAGTTCTCTTTGACGCGCCAGTCGTTGATTTTGAGATAGTTGTCGATGGTGTCCTTGTAGTTGATAACGGTGGACGCCACCTCGCGAATGCTTTGGTGCTGTTTGCGATACAAAATGTAGGCTTTGGCCACGTTGACGTAGTTGGTCTGGATCAACACTACCTCTACGCTGTCCTGCACGTCTTCTACGCTGACCAAACCATCTTTGATCTTGGGCGCGAATTCGCTGGTAACGCGCAAGGTGAGCATATCCAAAATCTCACCGCTGTAGGGCGTGTTGGTGGCGTCGAACGCCGCTTGAATGGCGTCCCTAATTTTGTTCAGGTTGAACTCGACGACTGCGCCGTCTCTCTTTTTGACTCGATACATAACTAACCTCCTCATGAAACTGTCGGGGTTATTATACAAAACCCACGGGGCAAAGTCAAGCCCCAAAACACAAAAAAATCACCATATATATGGTCAATAGGTTTTGTATACCACAATATGTTGTGGCAACATTAAGGCACAACAAAGTGTATCGACTCCCTTGAATTTATGCAATACAGTGCGTCGGAAGCCTTTGACGCACGTTCTAAAACACGTGTTTTCGGGCATTTTTGAAAGAAAAACCGAACAAATAAAACGTTTTGTATAGTCCCATTTTGCATATTTACACCGCTTTGGGCGGGTCGATTTATGCAACAATTTGCCGCATAAAGTCGAGGCACTACCCATATCTTGTGCCGAAAATTAAATTTGAAAAGTCGATGCCGCTATACTACCCTTGCCTTAGCCGTTCACGCACGGGCATACGCACGCACCAAAATAGGATAGAACATACAAAAAGCACCTCGACGGACGAGGTGCTTTGCTTCCGCGGGTTTATTCGATGGGCGCCAACGTGTAGCCGTCCTTGCTGTCTTTGACAGCCCAGCCCATCGCCGCCAGTTCGGCGCGCAAGGCGTCGGCAGCGGCCCAATCTTTGGCCTTTTTGGCCTCGTAGCGGCGAGCGGCCAAGGCCTTGACCTCGTCGGGCACGGCCACGGCGTGTTTTTGGTCGTAGGCCGCTACCACCGAGGCGGGATCTTTGGTGAATAGGCCCAACAAGGAGTAGCTTGCGACGATGCCGTTGGCGATGCGCTTCGCCTCGCTATCCTTGGCGGCCAATGCGGCGCGTATGCGTTTGGCCCAGCCGAACAAATCGGCCAACGCCTTGGCTGTGTTGAAATCGTCGTCCATGGCGGCGTTAAAATCGGCGTCCACCTGCGGCTCTGACCCCTGCTCCGCAGGGAAAGCGGCATTGGCCTCGGCAAGCAACCGATAGAACTCGGTCAGTTGCTTGTCGGCCTCGGGGAACAAGTTGTCGGTAACGTTGATATCCTGCCGATAGTTGTTTTGCAACAGCGCGAATTTGATGGTTTCGGCGCTATAGGCGTCCAACAGATCCTTGAGAAGCAGGCTGTTGCCCAAGGACTTGCTCATCTTTTGTCCGTTGACCTTGATAAGGCCGTTGTGGAACCAATATTTGGCAAAGGGTTTGCCCGTCAACGACTCGGTCTGGGCTATCTCGTTCTCGTGATGGGGAAAGATCAGATCCCTGCCGCCGCCGTGAATGTCGATCTGGTCGCCGAACGCCGCGCGGTTCATACAAGAGCACTCGATATGCCAGCCGGGACGGCCGTTGCCCCAAGGCGAATGCCAAAAGATCTCGCCGGCTTTGGCGCTCTTCCACAAAGCAAAGTCCAGCGCGTCGCGCTTTTGCTCGTCGGGGTCGATGCGCACGCCCACCTTGGCGTCCTCGAGATTGCGATTGGACAGATGGCCGTAGCCCGCGTAGCTGTCCACGGCGAAATACACGTCGCCCTTGGGCGTGGCGTAGGCGTGGCCTTTTTGTATGAGTTGAGACACAAAGTCCACGATGTCGTCGATGTGTTGGGTGGCACGCAACCAAATATCGGGGTCGCCCACTTCCAACCGACGCATCTCATGGTCGATATTGGCTATCATTTGCTCGGCGTATACGGTGGCGTCTACGCCCGCCTTTTGCGCTGCGGCGATGATCTTGTCGTCCACGTCGGTGTAGTTGCGCGCATAGGTTACGTCGTAGCCGGCCTTGACCAAATAGCGGCGAATAATATCGTAGATGAGCGCTTGGTAGGCGTGGCCGATATGCGCCTCGCCCGATACCGTGATGCCACACGCGTACATATTGACCTTGTTGCCGTGCAAAGGCTCGAATTTTTCTTTTTGACCTGTCAGCGTATTGTAAACTCTCAACATATTATTTATCCTCGTCCGCGTCGGTGGTGGCGGGTACTTCCTGCGAATCGCAAGTGATGGTGTAGCGGCAAGCGTGTACGCCCGCCTCTTTTTCCAACGTGTAGATGCGGTCGTTCAAGCGGCGCAATTCCTCCAAAATGGGGTCGGGAATATGCACTTGGTCGAGATCGGCCACGCGCACGTTGTTGGTCTTGACTACCCTACCGGGTACGCCCACCACGGTGCTGAAGGGGGGCACGTCTTTGAGAACCACCGAGCCGGCGCCTATCTTGCTGTCGTGCGATATGGTGATGGGGCCAAGCACTTTGGCACCCGCAGAGATCATCACCCTATCCTCTACGGTGGGGTGGCGTTTGCCCGTATCCTTGCCGGTACCGCCCAAAGTTACGCCTTGGTAGATGAGCACGTCGTCGCCTATCACGGTCGTTTCGCCCACCACGACGCCCACGCCGTGGTCGATAAAGCACCTGCGGCCGATCGTTGCCGCGGGGTGTATGTCGATGCCGGTAAGACGCACGCACCTGGACGCGATCTTGCGCGCCCAAAAATAGTGCCCGCGGCGGTACAGTTTGTTGGCGCGACGGTGCATACGCAACGCCTTGACGCCGTTATAGGTAAAATATACCTCCCAAAAACTGCGCGCAGCGGGGTCGCGCTCCATAGCGGTGATGACGTCCTCTTTCCAAAGTTTCATACTCTATTATATGTGGATTGCGATTAGTATTCCAAGATGGCCTTGATACGGCGAATGCCGGCCGATGACGATTGCTCTTTGACTATTTTGAAGTGGCCCAATTCGCCCGTGCGCTTGGCATGGGGGCCACCGCATATCTCGCAACTGAACTCGCCCATCGTGTACACTTTGACCACGTCGCCGTATTTGTTGTCGAACACGCCCATGGCGCCCTTCTCGCGGGCGGCTTCGATGGGCATCTCTTCGCACACGATCTCCACGTCGGCTTTGATGGCGGCGTTGACCCAATCCTCCACGGCCTTGATCTCGTCGGGCGTAAGGGGACGATCGAAGTTGAAGTCGAAACGCAAGCGCTCGGCGGTGATGTTGCTGCCGCGTTGGCGAATGTTGGGATCCAGCAAGGTGCGCAGCGCCGCATTCATCAAGTGGGTGGCGGTGTGCAGTCGGCTGGTAGCCTCGGCATGGTCGGCAAGGCCGCCCTTAAAGGTCTGCTCGGCACCCGCTCTCGATTTGGCCTGGTGCTCCTCAAACGCCTTGCTGTAGCCCTTGATGTCTACGTCGTAGCCCTTTTCGGCAGCCAATTCTTGGGTCATCTCGATGGGAAAACCAAAGGTGTCGTACAGGCGGAATGCCGCTTTGCCCGACAAGCGCTTGCACTCGGGGGGCAGATAGCCGATGACTTTCTCGAACTCTTTGATGCCTTGTGCCAACGTGGTTTGGAATTTGGCGGCTTCTTTGCTGAGTTCCAGTACGATCTTATCGGCATTTTGGCCGATTTCGGGATACACTTCGCGATATTGCTCGATATATACTTTGGCCACCTCCACGATGCCGTCGTCGGGCAGGTTGATGACGCGTGCAAAACGCACCGCACGACGAATCAGACGGCGCAAAATGTAGCCTTGGTTGACGTTGGAGGGCACGATACCGTTTTCGTCGCCCAGCATCATGGTGGCGGTGCGAATATGGTCGGCGATCACGCGCATGGCGCGGGTAGACTCGGCCTCGGCTCCATAGGTTGTGCCGGACAAGCGGGCGATGGTAGCGATGGCGGGCGCAAACAAGTCGGTCTCATACACCGATTGTAGACCGTTGAGCACGCAAACCGTGCGCTCGAGCCCCATGCCCGTATCCACGTTCTTTTGCTTGAGGGGGCTAAAGGTGCCGTCCGCGTTTTTGTGGAATTGCATAAACACGTTGTTCCAAATCTCCAAATATTTGCCGCACGAGCAAGCGGGGCTACAATCGGGCGAACACTTGGGCTTGCCGGTATCTATAAAGATCTCGGTATCGGGGCCGCAAGGGCCGGTCTCGCCGGCGGGGCCCCACCAGTTGTTCTTTTTGGGCAAATAGAAAATGCGGTCGGCGGGTATGCCGTTTTGTTGCCAAAGCGAGGCGCTCTCCTCGTCGCGGGCGCAATCCTCGTCGCCGGCAAATACCGACACGGCCAAGCGCGCGGGGTCGATGCCCAACTCTTTGGTCAACAACTCATAGCTCCAACCGATGCTTTCCTTTTTGAAATAGTCGCCCAGCGACCAGTTGCCCAACATCTCGAAGAAGGTGCAGTGCGAACTGTCGCCCACCTCGTCGATGTCGCCCGTGCGCACGCACTTTTGCACGTCGGTCAGGCGGCGGCCTGCGGGATGCTTTTCACCCGAAAGATAGGGCACCAAGGGGTGCATACCCGCCGTGGTAAACAAGACGGTGGGATCGTTCTCGGGAATGAGGGACGCCGACTTGATGACGGCGTGGCCGCGAGCGGCAAAGAAGTTGAGATAGGTGGCGCGTAGTTCTTTTGACGTAAGTTGTTTCATAAGTCCTCCAAATAGCTATTGCTTTTTGATGATAGATTCCATAAACTTGGTGGCGGCGAAATTGAGCGGAACGCCGCGCATAGTGGCAATGGTAATGTTGCGACGGGGCAACTTGAAGCTGATAGGCACCTCGTAGAGGGTACCTTTGGCCAAGTCCTCGGCGACGAATTCTTTGGTGACCAAGCCCACGCCCATGCCGATTTTGGCACATTCCACTATCATATCCACCGAGCACAATTCGAGAGTGGGATGCACGTTGCCGCCCGCCTGAATGATGGCGTTTTCGATCTCGCGCCGCGTGCCCGACTTGCGCTCGAGCATGATGAGGGGGTACTGACACAACTCCTCGGCAGAGAGGGGGTGGTCGAAGCGACCGATCCAATCGCGATTGACCACAAAACACTCGCCTACCCCCGCGCAAGGCGTGAATTCCACGGTGGGCTCGGCTAGGCTTTGGTTGTAGTTGATGATGGCCATATCTATCTTGCCCGCTTTGAGCAAAGCGATATTTTCATCGGTGGTACGATTGGTGATGCGTATGTTGATGTCGTGATATTTTTCGCGGAAACGACGAATGTGATTGATGAGAAAAAACTTGCTCAACGTGTCGGACGCGCCTATGCTTATCTCGCCAAAGGCGATGCCCTTCATTTGGCTGAACTTGTGCTCTGCCATGGTGATAAGGCCGTAGGCTTGCTCGACGTACTCGAACATCATTTTGCCTTCGCTCGTTAGTTCCATGCCCTTGCTGGTGCGAATAAACAGTCTGCCGCCCAGCTGCGTCTCGAGTTGTTTGATAGCCTGCGAGATGGCGGGCTGCGAAATGTACAACTCCTTTTTGGCTTTGGTAAGACTACCCGTTTTGGCAACGATGTAGAAAACGCGGTATAACTCCAAATTGATCAACATTGTATCGCTCATATCGCCTCCACATTGACAATTATAATCAATACTTATACAAAAAGCAAATACTATAAACGGTTTCAACCAACTTTTTGCAACGTAGGGGCATTGTCCGCACGATCCGCCGCGCAAACCCTCCGCAACTTAGCCGATACGCCCAAGGCAGCGCGCCGACCAAGCCTTAGTCGTCGGCATTCGTCGTGCGCAGCCATAGGGCGGGCACTATGCCGCGGCGCGTGTCGGGCACCACGCTGTCCCCGTCCGAATTGCCGCCGTAACTGACGCCGTGCATAAAGTTGTTGGAGAAAAACATGGGCGAACGCAACCACCACGAATACGATCCGAAATACTCGGTGGAGGGGTTGGTATAGCACCCTTGGCTGCGGCCGTAGTCGGTGCAACCGCGGCGGCGCGCCGGGTCGGCCAAGGTACAATCGGCGCTAAACCCATACTCGGGGCGCGTCGCCTCGGCCTCGGATAGCAAAAACACGCGGTCCGTCGTGTCTTCGCAAGCAAATGGATTGGCGCCCTCGTTCCACATGGCGGGCTGCATTGCGGGATTGGTGGATGCGGGGTCGTTGGCCACCGTGGCGGGCACCAGGTAGCGGCGCTCGTTGCGGTCGAACGCGGCTTGCAAAAAGTCCTCGTTGAGCCAACGACGAATGGTGCTATGCGCATAATTGTTGGGGTACACCTCGCGGTCCGCTATTTGGCGTATGGCCGTGCTATGGTAGAAATCCTGGCTGTCTATGGCCGTCTCGCAAAAGAGCAAAGCGTTGCCCTCCTTTTCGCACAAAACGCGCCAACGTATGGGGCTATAGCGAAACCAATAGGCGGTGTGCAACAGATACCCGTTCTCGTCCTGATTGCTGGTGTTGGGCGCGCTGTCGATGGTGGCGTGCGAGGGGCGATAGGCGTCGAAATACACGCCGCGATAGCGCGTGCCCTGCCACTCGAGGTCGATATACCACATATAGTCGAGGCATTTGCCCTTGATATAGTAGCGATACGATGTCCAGCGGCCGCTCTTTTGTGCCGTGGGCACGTCGCCCGCCAACTCGTTGAGAGCGGCTACCGTGTGCGCGTCGAGCACCGCCTCCTGCGGATAGTGGCCAAACCAAACCGACCCACCCTCGCGGCGATAGGGTATCTCGTGCCATTCTTTACACGCTTCCTCCTCGTCGAGTCCTACCTCGCGCAACTCTGCGCACTTGTAGGCAAGGTCGGCGACGGCCTCCTCGAAGGTGGCAAAGCGATCCAACTTGCACATTTGATAACGCCCGTAGCGCATTTGAAAGGCGCGAGGCAAAACGATATCGCTGTTTTTGTAAATGTTGACCGAAAACTTTTTGAGATCGCGCGCATAGGCGATTTCGTCCATACAGTTGTCCGAAGCCAGCGAATTGGGCGTGATGATAAAGAAAAATACGGCGCAGCCGGCCAATTTCTCGGCGACGTATTCGGCCCATTCCGCACCATACTGTATATACTCGTCGAACCACACGTTGTATTTGGTTTGCAATACGTGGATAAAGGGCAACACGTAGGCGCTGTCCTCGTGCGAATAGGAAAGGAATATATAGGGTCTGTTACCCTCGTATGCGACCGGGTTCATTCTTTACTCTACTTGCACCAAGCGTTTTTGGCCGGCCTTATACACACCTCGATTGCCCAGCCATAGCAACCACGATATGAGGTAGGTAGCGCCCAGCATCACGGGCAGGGATACGGCGATTTGCCACAAGCCCAACTGAACAAAGGCATACCAATCGTATTGATAGGGCACCTTGCCGTCCACGATGTGCGTGAACGCGGTAGTCATATAGAATATGGAGTACACTACCATAGGTAGCATACCCCACAGCGTTTCGCGCAAGCGGATATCATCCGTATCCTCGAAAAACACAAAGGTGACGATGCTCACGACGGGCGTAAGCAAATGCATAAACAACTGCGCGTTGACGAAAAGAGACCAATAGGTAGGCGCCACAAAGGGGGCCAAAAAGGCCACCACGGTGAGGAAAGTGAGCGACACGCCCACAGTGCCCACCAACTTGAGCACCGATAGCCATCGGGGCAGCCGCGCTATCTTGCCATCGAGGAACAGTGCCAAATATACGACGTAAATAGCGGCGATGACGCCCATAAGAATGTTGCTATCTACCGTGAAAAATTTGAAAATTTCCCAACCGGTGGTGGACAGCAATACGTCCTTCCCCATAAAGTTGATGCCGAATATCATCAGCGTAACCGACAGCACCATCATCAAAAATACGACGATATTGAGTGCCAAGGCTACGACTCGTTTGGTATTTTTCTCCATTATTACCTCTTTTTGGCGCAGTTGCCGCTTGTTTGACAACAGTATAGCATACGTTGCGCCCGCTCGTCCACTGCGAAGGTCTATTTTCGTAAGATTTCTTGTGCAAACAAAAACCGCACCCAAAGGTGCGGTCCCGGTACAGCACAAGCGTGCGGTGCTTATTTGGTGCCGAAGATACGGTCGCCCGCGTCGCCCAAGCCGGGCACAATGTATTTGTGCTCATTGAGGTGATCGTCCATAGCGGCGATGTAGATATCCACGTCGGGGTGCGCCTCGGACAAGGCTTTCAGGCCCTCGGGAGCGGCGATAAGGCACATGAACTTGATATTTTTCACGCCCTTGGCCTTGATGAAGTTGATGGCCATGATGGCGCTACCGCCGGTGGCGAGCATGGGATCTACCACGATGATCTCGCGTTGCTCGGCGTCGACGGGAAGTTTGCAATAGTATTCCACGGGGGTGGCCGTTTCGGGATCGCGATAGCAACCGATATGGCCGACCTTGGCCGCGGGGACCAATTTCAAAATGCCGTCCACCATACCCAAACCGGCGCGCAGAATGGGCACTACGCCGATTTGTCTACCGGCCAACATTTTTTGTTTGGTTTTGCAAATAGGCGTCTCGATTTCCACCTCTTCCAAGGGCAGATCGCGCGTAACTTCGTAGCCCATCAAAAGCGATATCTCGTCCAAGAGCTCGCGAAAATCTTTGCTCGGCGTGTTTTTGTCGCGCATCATAGATACCTTGTGGGTGATGAGGGGATGATCGAAAATGACGATTTTGGACATATATGTAAACCTCCTATATTGTTCTTATGTTGGCCGTCAGTTGCGGCTTTTTTGACTTTGTTCTATGGCGGTGATCTTATCCAGCCTGTTTTGGTGGCGGCCGCCCGCATAGGCGGTATGCAGCCATATATCCACCAATTTTACGGCCTTTTCGGGGCTGACGACCCTGCCGCCGAGGCCCAATATGTTGGCGTTGTTGTGCTCGGCAGTGGCTTTGGCGCAAAACTCGTCGCTGACCACAGCCGCGCGTATGCCGTCGAATTTGTTGGCGGCGATGGTGATGCCGATGCCGGTGCCACACATCAAAATGCCGCGGTCGGCGGCACCCGATTGCACGTCTTTGGCCACGGGCACGGCATAATCGGGATAGTCCACCGAGTCTGTGGTGTTGGTGCCGTAATCGGTATAGGTGATGCCCTGAGAATCGAGATAAGCGAGAATGGCGGGTTTGAGAACGAGGCCGCCGTGATCGCAAGCGATAGCAATGTGCATAGTGTTCTCCTTTTGTTTTTTGTATTTTACTCCAATCCGTCGTGCCTGTCAACGTGTGGCGCGCCAAATGGTATCACGAAAATTGATATGGCTATGGCGTTTTCGCTATACCCCTTGCATAATGTGCATGGCACGCAACTTGTCGTCCGCAATGTGGCGGCGCACTTGGTAGGCGTGCGGCTCCAGATAGTCGTTGGGTGCGGCGGACAACTCCAAGCGGCGCAGTTCGTCGGCCACTTGTTTGCACACGTCGTCCACCATTGCCATATCCTCGCCCAAGGTGGCGGCTGTGTGCGGCGCGGTCAGCAAGGCGGTCACATTACCTTTGACGCGGCGTCCCAAATCGAAGTCGTCAAGCGCGCGCATGATCCACTTGTAGTAGGGCGCGTAGCGATCGGCCGTCAGATACACCGCTTGCAAAATGTGCTCGATGAATTGATGCA
This sequence comes from uncultured Clostridia bacterium, assembly GCA_946648015.1. GTDB lineage: Bacteria > Bacillota > Clostridia > Christensenellales > CAG-1252 > RUG14300. The sequence continues at coordinate 932 of CAMPCZ010000037.1, read as the reverse complement.
ACGCCAGCACCGCGGCGCCCTCTTCGCCGTGCATGATACAACGGGCATAGTTGTATTGTCCGCTCTGCGCGGCAAACAGCAAGTGGGCGGCCAATTTTTTGAGGCGCACGTCCGTCGGATAATGCCCCAGAGCGTGCCGTATGCGGCTGAATTCGCCCAAATCGTCGCGCCAAACTACGCCGTTGGTGGCCTCGGCAAGATAGGTGGGGGCAATGCTCAGCCAGCGCTCCAAGTCGGTGGGGGGCAACTCGTCGCCCACGTATGGACGATAGAAATCGGCAATGCTCGCCACGCCTCTATACGCTTGCCTATCCATACTCGTAGCGCGCAGGTGAACGCCCTCGAATTCGGCGGGCAAATGCAGATAGGCGTTTTGCAACGCTTGACCATACAGCGCATAGTCCTCCTGCGTCAGCCACATACAAAAGCCGCCCGAAAAATCATGGTCCAGCGAGGTGTCGTCGTCGTAGCCGAAGCATTCGCTTCCATGCCCGACCAGCCCCACGGCCACACGCTCGGCGAGCGTGCCGAACTGCGCCTCCAGCATGGGCGCGCCGTATTGCAAATAGAATTGATAAGCCAGTTTCTGCCCTTTCATTTTACCTCGCAAGGCAAGGCCGTCGCCCCGCCCGATCGTTCTGGCAATATCATACCACACAATCGACGCCGTTTCAACGTATGCGGCGCAAAAAACCTTGCCTCGACCGCCATTCGCCGCCCGATCGGCGTGCAAACCGATCCCTACACCGGCACAAGCCCGCAACAATTTTTGCAAGAACGCATTTTTTTTTGCAAAAATACTTGCCAAACCCCACAAAACAATGCTATGATAATTGAGCAATACGCCGAAGTGATGGAATTGGTAGACGTGATGGACTCAAAATCCATTGTACTAACCCTACGTGCGGGTTCGAGTCCCGCCTTCGGCACCA
>CAMPCZ010000036.1 GCA_946648015.1 uncultured Clostridia bacterium | reverse complement strand
AATATAATGTCGCAGAGGGAGTGCCCGCCGATACGTCCGCCAGCAGTTGGCGATACAGCGAGATACGCGCTTGGCTCAACGACGGATTTTTGAACGCCGCCTTTTCGGCGGACGAGCAAAAGAGCCTGTACGTGTTTGCCAACGTCAACACCATCGACTATCGCAAAGACGACCCCGATACCGTCGTCAACGACTACGTCGCCGTAGGCGATCGTTCGGATTACGACGCGGCGGGGGACGACGGCAGACCCACCGATTACGCCATCGTCAAGGGCGCGACTTGGTGTTACAACAAAGACCATATTTACTACTGGGTCAATTCTCTCTATCCTACCTTCGGCTCGGGATACGTGCGGCTGTATCGCCATGACGAACACGAAAAGGTGGCGGCTGTAGACTCGGTCGAAGCCGTCCGTCCTATCATCTACGTCAAACGTGGGGACGCCAAAGTTTTGGCGACCGCTACGCAAAAAGAGGAAAAACAAGCAAACCTGCTTCTTATCTTCGGTATCATCGCCGCTATACTCGGCGCGGGCGCGGCAGTGCCGATGATGGTAATAACGAGCGCACGGTATAAAAAGTTACCTGCCGAACAGAAGAAAGGCAAGTTCCCCTACAAAAAGCACGAAGTGCCTCTCATTGCAGTCGGGCTCGTCCTTCTGATCGGCGGACTTTTAATGATATTCCTTCCGATAGCCATCAACGGCGGCGGCATCGGCGGTGGCAAATTGCAGCCGGGTATCTACGTGCAACAAGGCTCTTACGGCGGCGGAAAACTAGGCTCGACGGCGTATAGACTGAATGCGGACGGCACGTACAATTTTGCTGGGTATTACGATGGCAATTCCACCGCTTGGGACAACGGCGGCACGTGGTCGCAAAGCGGATCAAAGGTGACGTTTGTCGCCAAGGGCAATCCAATGACCCCCGCAGGTAATACGGTCACCGCTACCATCTACGACGGCGGTTCGTCCTTCGGCTCGGGCGGCGAGCGATTCAAACGCATCGGCTGAAAACGACAATCATATACTCAAAAAAAGATTAGGGTGTTGGAAATTTTCAGCACCCTAATCTTTACAAAGAGTGTTTTTGTGATATACTACGTCAAAGTACCGCTTTTGCTATGGTCTATGACTTAGTTGAGTTTGGTGCCGCGCAGTCGCAGGGCATTGGCCACCACCGTTACGTTGCTGAACGCCATTGACAGTCCCGCCACCCAAGGTGGAAAGATGCCCATAAACGCCAGCGGTATGGCCACCAAATTGTAGCTGAACGCCCACAAAAAATTCTCTATGATGTTGCGGTAGACCTTTTGGCTTAGGCGCAGTCCCATATACACTTGCATCAGGCTTTGGCCCACCACCGTTACGTCCGCCAGCGATTTGGCTACGTCGGCGCCCTCTCCCATCGCCACCGAAAAGTCGGCCTGCGACAAAGCGGGGCTATCGTTGATGCCGTCGCCTACAAATGCCACGCGCTTGCCTTGCGCTTGCAGTTTTTGTATGGCCGAGCACTTGTCCTCGGGGCGTATTTGACTGTACACGTGCTCGGCGTCCAGCCCCACCTCGTCGGCCACGGCTTGGGCCACTTTGGCGCTGTCTCCCGTCAACATGTACACGTCTATGCCCCTTGCTTGCAGCTTGGCCACGGTGTCTTTGGCGTCGCTCTTTACCGTGTCGGCCAGGGTGTAGGTGGCTACCACCTCGTCCAAGCGATGCAATTCTACCGTGTCGTTGGTCTTGTCTATGCGCCAATCGCCGTACGCAACGCCTTTGCCCACCGTTTCGACGGGTGCCCAATCGGCCAGCACGGTGGCGCCTTTTTGCGCCAAATGCGCGCACAACGCCTTGGCTATGGGGTGCTTGGATACCGTCTCCAGCGTGTAGGCCACGTCGTCCAAGGCGGGGGTGCTGTTTTCGGCCACCACCTCGAATTGCCCCAAAGACAGCGTGCCCGTCTTGTCGAAGCACACGCAGTCTATGCGATGCAATTTTTCAAAAATCTCGCTGTTTTGGTACAGTATGCCCATTTTGCCCGCACGCGTGGTGCCCACCACTATAGATAGCGGCGCTGCCAAGCCCAGCGAGCAGGGGCATGATATCACCAGCACGGCTACAGCGCGGTTGATGCTCTCGCCAAGGCTCAGCCGCATGGCCCAATAGGACACCGCAAAACATACTGCCGCCAGCACGATGACGCCGGGAACGAAAATGGTGGCCACGCGGTCGGCAATGTGCTGAATGTGCGGTTTTTCTTGCTGTATTTGGTCTACTTTGGCTATGATGCCCGCAAGATAGGTCTCCTTGTCGGTGGCCGTTACCTCTATATGCAGGTTGCCGTGGGTCAGCACGGTGCCGGCATACACTTTGTCGCCCACGCGTTTGGTCGCGGGCAGCGACTCTCCCGTGAGCATGGCTTCGTCTATGTCGGCTATGCCCTCCACCACCACGCCGTCCAATGGGATACGCTCGCCCTCTGCCACCAGCACGGTGGCGCCCGTGGGTACGTCGCCTATGGGGGTAGAGCGGGTCTGCCCGTCCTCCAACACGGTGCATTCGTCGGCTTGCAACGCCATCAGTTCTTTGAGCGCGGCCGCGCTTTTTACTTTGCTCTTGCCCTCGATGTATTTGCCTATCGAGATCACCGTCAATAGCATTGCCGCGGTGTCGAAATAGAGCATATGACTGTGCTTTGCAAACAGCAATACGATAGAGTAGACGTAGGCCGTGGTGGTGCCCAACGCCACCAATACGTCCATGCCCAATATGCCCCCTCGCACGTCGCGCACCGCGCCCAAATAGTAGCGTGCGCCCAATAGCGCCATCACCGCCGTGCAAAGGCCGAATTCGAGGTAGCCAACCCAATGCGGATACTCTACTTTGGCTATCATCAGCACCATAAACACCATGAGAGGCAGCGTCAAAGCGGCTCCTATCACAAGGCGGACCAATTCGGCGTTTTTGGTGCCGTCGCGGTGCAACGCAAAGCCCAGCTTGCGCAATACTTTGGCTATTTTGGCATGGCTCCACTTGGTTTCGTCATACTCAAAAATGCCCGCGTTCTCGGCCAGCAAAACGTGTACGTCTATATCGTCCAATTTGGCAAAGGCACGCTCCACCGACCGCGAGCAGTTGGTGCAGTGCATACCGTCTATGCCCAGTTTTTCTTTGGTCATACCACGGTGTAGCCTGCCTCTTGTATGGCGGATCTGATCTCGTCTATGCTAATTTTGGCGCCGTCGTATTGCACGGCCACTTCCTTTTTGAGGTGGTCGGCCTTGGCCTTTACGCCCACCGCCGCCAGCGCCTTTTCTACCGAGGCCTCGCAATGCGCGCACATCATATCGGATACGCCAATCGTCGCTTTGTCTTTTTTCATAATGCACTCCTTATTGTGAACTTCTATTCATATTATACACCAAAAACGATCGAAACACAATAGATTGCGGCATAGATTTCGCGTCGTTGCTATTTTTCCGCATTGTACAAAAAATCCCCCATGGGGGGGACTGCCTAAGTACCGCACGCGCTATTTGCCGAAGCCGCGCAACGCGCGTTTGGTCGCGTAATAGACGGGGGGTAGCAAAAGCACCGTGGACACCACGCCGACCACCGATTGCGCCAGTTCCCACGGGATGTCCGCCATGGTCCACGCCAGCCAACCGCGAAAGAAAGTTTGGGGGGTGGCGCCATGGTATATGAGTGTGGTGACCACTGCGAACGTTTGGCCGAAAATAAAGCCGTGCACGCCCGCTATCAAGGCGACCAACCACAGTTTTTTGCGCAAAGGGCCCTTGATGAGTTTGGTAAGATTGAGCAGGGATATCAAGGACAGCCACGCCGCAAACATGGTGGGCAAAGAGATAAAAATGGGCCACATTCCGCCCGAGATCAAACAGTCCACGCTAACGTAGAGTAGAAGTATCGCCACCAACGGTTTGTAGCCGACCAAAAAGTAATAGTAAACGAGCAGAAACGTTACTACTTGCACATAGGGTATCGAAGAGAGGGCCAGATCGGCTATGACCAATATCGCAACCAGCAATGCGCTGGTGGTCAATCGCAGACCCGGCCGCAGACTTCTCCACTCGAGTATATTAGGATTTGGTGCTTCCGGTAACGCCATCCCAGCCGTCGATTACTATGGTGTACACGGTCAGGCCGTCCAACAGATCGGCCGTCGCGCCGTTGGACATGGTGCCGTTGTAGGCAACGTACGACCAGGTATAGTCCTCGGCGACGTAGTTCGTTTCTTTGCTCATATAGCCGTTGGAAATAAACCAAGTATCTTTGCTGAACAAGATATAGTCGGTTTTGCCGAAAGAGATCTTGTTGAGCCCGCCTTCCTCGGTGGCGGCCTTAGCCAACGCTTCGGATACGTATGTTTGGCCTTCTTCCACTTTGATCTTGGTGGAGGCCAACAATTCGCCGTCGGTGTTGACTACGCCCAACGAGTTGGCGCCGTTGTATTTGCGCACTTCCAGCACAAAGGTGCCTTCGTCGGCCGATTTTTGGTCGCAAGCCACGGCAAAGATCACCGTGGACATAGCAAGCACGAGTACCATCAGTACGATTGCCACTTTTTTGATGTTTTTCATAGTGTTCTCCTTTTTTTCGTCTTTCGACGTATTTTGTCCGATGTTGGCAACGAAAAGCCTCTCGAAACGGATCGAGAGGCTATGCAAAAACAAAAATGCCTTCTCTTACGAAAAGGCAAAAAAGACGCAACACTTGGGACGGTATGCCCCAACGTTGTTGCACCGTTTTTTGCTCTTGCCCCAAAAAACCGTTGCAGTTTGCCGCCAAGGCAGGTCTTCCGACTTTGCGCGATAGCGCGTTTACGGTAATGGCTGTTGCGGTGGATTTGCACCACCATTCCCACTGTTGATAGCTTGTGCCGTGCACTTCTAAACCAAGGCGGATATTCAGTTGTCTTTTGCGCCGCCCGCGCCGCTTACCATCGGTGCTACCCATGGGCATCGGACGCGTGGCGCCCCCTCTTGCCGCGATGCGCTATCTTTTGAGGGGACGGCATAGGCATAGCCTTGCCTGCTTGCCTATTAGTATAGCATAGCGCCGCGGGGGGTGTCAATCGTCCATCAGCGTTTCGAGCAAGGCAAACAGGCGTTCTTCTTCCTCTTTGGCCGCGCCAAGCGATTTGTCCCATTCGGCCAGATCTTTCCAATTGCCGCCCGCGCACAACTTGGCGGTGAGGTCCTCTATCTCTTGTTCCACTTGTTCCAGCCGCCGCTCGGTTTTGGCAATGGCGTCGCGGCGGTTGGCTTCTTGACGGCGGTCCTCTTTGGTGCGTTTACCCGTACCGCTCGTCTTGGGTTTGAGAGGTGTTTCGGGCTTTTCGACCGGTTGCTTTTCGCGCTCTTTGGCAGCCAAATAATCGTTGTAATTGCCCTCGTAGGATTTGACGCCCTCTTTGGTCAATTCGAGCACGCGCGTGGCCACGGCGTTGATAAAATAGCGGTCGTGCGACACAAAAATCAAGGTACCCTCGTAGGTTTTGAGCGCCTCTTCCAACGCTTCTCTTGTGGCCAGATCCAGGTGGTTGGTGGGCTCGTCGAAATACAGCAGATTGCTGCCTTCGCAGGTAACGATCGCCAGCGCAAGTTTGGCTTTTTCGCCGCCCGACAGGCTCCCCACTCGCTTGTCCATATCGTCCTCGCCAAACAAAAGGTTGGCCAATTTGCTGCGCGCATAGGTCTGCGTCATGGCGGGAAAGCGAAACCACAACTCCGCCAACACCGAGGCTTCGGGGTCGAGGTTGATGTTTTCTTGGTCGTAATAGCTCAAGCGCAGGTTTTTGCCATACCATATTGCGCCGTTGACTTGGCGCACCGCCTTGGCGCCCCCCACTTGGCAACTGCTCTGCGGGTCGGGCAACACGTTGTAGTGGTCGGTGTGGTTGTTTACTAGGCCCAATAACGTCTTGAGCAGTGTGGATTTGCCCGTGCCGTTTTTGCCCACGATGGCTACGCGCTCGCCCTTTTGCACGCCGAACGAAAGGTGCTCTGCCAGCACTTGGTCTCCCGCCGTCAGCCGCAGGTCGTCTACCCGCAGCACGTCGCGGTTGCTCTCGGCCAATATGTCAAAGCGCAGTCGGGGCGGCTTGGCGTAGGCAGTAGGCCTGTCTATGACGTCCATGCCCTCTATGCGGTGCAGTCGACTTTTGGCGCTTTTGGAGGTAGATGCGCGTGCCATATTGCGCTGGGCGTAGTCGAGCATAGAGGCTATTTGCTCCTGCTGCTTGTCGTAGCGTTTTTGTATAGCGGCCACCACTTCGGCTTTCACTTGGCGCGCTTTGGAATAGTTGCCGGGCCATTCTGTGATGGTTTTGCCCTCTACGTCCCATATTTTGCGCACCGTTTTGTCCAAAAAGTAGCGGTCGTGCGACACGATAAGCAGGCCGTTTTTGTAACGTTCCAAATACTTTTCCAGCCAACTCAACGTATCCACGTCCAGGTGGTTGGTCGGCTCGTCCAGCACCAACAGATCCAGATCGGACAATAGCAGTTTGGACAACGCCAGCCGCGTTTTTTCGCCGCCCGAAAGGTGCGCTATGGGTTGGTCGAAGTCGGCAAACCCCATGCCCCCCAGTACCGTTTTGATGCGCACGTCGCGGCGGTCGCCCTCGCGCGACAACACGTATTTGTCCAAGCGGTCGTGTTCGCCCACCAGCCTGCGGTAGGCCACGTCGTCCTCTCCGAATGCTGTCAGTTGCCTTTCGATGCTGCGCATCTCCTCTTCGGCGCGTATTACGTCGGCAAAGGCCGATTGCATCTCTTGCCAAATAGTCAAATGGGAGTCGAGTTGGTCGTGCTGGTGCAATACGCCCGTTAGCAGACCTTTTCGCTGGACGATTTGCCCGCCGTCGGCCGCCAACTCGCCCAAAATCAGGCGCAAAAAAGTGGTCTTACCCACGCCGTTGGCGCCGATAAGACCAATGCGGTCGCCCTCGTGCATAGTCAAGTTGACTTGTTGCAGCAGGGTGACGTCTTCGTATCCAAACGTTAGGTCGCGCGTCTCGAAAAGCATAGTTGGTCGCTATTTGCGATATTGTCCGTACCAATCGAGTATGGCTTGGTTTGTCTCCTGCGATTCGCGCCAGTCGGGCCAGTGCACGTTGTACACGTGCTCCAATTCGTTGTCCTCCTTGGCGTCGCGATATACCAATTTGCACGTGTAGCCGTCGGCTTTCACCTTTTCATAGGCTTGCAATACGTATTTGCGCAAAAAGTCGTTGTAGCACGAACTGAACATCATAGGCGGAACGGTAAGCCCGGGCTTGAGATCGAAGTTGGCCAAGCGGTAGTATTTGCTCTTTTTCCAGCCCTTGCCTATTATCTTGCCGAAATAGGCGCGCGCGAAGGGAATGTCGCACATATCGCCCAAATAAAAGGCGCCGCAAGTAAAGTTGACCGCGTTAAATTTGAGGTCGGTCCTTAGGCCGCCGAACGCCTCCGCTTTGTCGGGGTCGGCCATACATTCCACCGCCAGCGAGGCAAGGTGTCCGCCCGAACTGTCGCCGCAAAGATACACGTTGTTCATATCGCCGCCATATTCGGCGCCGTGCTCGTAGATCCATTGGAACGCCGCAAATATATCTTCGAGTCCGCCGGCATAGTTGACCTCGGGGCATACGCGGTAGCCCAAGGCAAAAACGGTGTAGCCGCGCAGGGCGAACCAATGATTGGAGAAGCGGTTGAGCTCGCTATCGCCATATATCCAGCTGCCGCCGTGGATCTCGACGATGACGGGTTGCGGCCCCATCGCGCCTTCTTGGCGGTATACCGTAAGGGTATGCATCGGGTGTCCGTCGTCCAAATAGGGGACGTTGCGGCTTACGGCCACGCCCTCGGCCTCTTTGATGACGGCAAAGCGCTTGATGTCTTGCGACAGCATCATATTGTACATTATTTTGATAGCACCCATAATTCACTCCTAATGATTTGATATATTCATTATATATTCTGCCTTTGCCAAAGTCAATACCCAAAGCGCCGTCGGTCTCGCGCAAAGTCGCACGGCTGCCTTTTTGCAGACCGGGTACAAGGTGGCGGGTATCACCGCGCTCAACCACGTGTCGGAGGACTATTACCACACACCATACACGATACCTATACCGATCTCAACCCCAAGTGCTTGTCAGATTGCTTCGCCGTCGCCGTCAACTGCCTCAGGCATATAGACGCCGAGTTGGGCGATGCAAAGAGGCGCAATCCGTTTCACTCTCCGATCTCGGCCGGCAAGCCGCCGCCGAAGCCTTGCAATCGTTGGGCTTTTTGACCAAACTGCCCGTGGGCGATCGAAAAACCCGCTACTCTTCGCATATTGCGAAACGTAGCGGGTTTTTGCGTCTAACCGTAAGGCTTTGTTTGCTATCTGTCGGACGCAGCGTCTTGTTCTTCGCGATTCTTTTCGCGTTCGCGAGCGTGATAGGAATAGTTGACGAGCATCAGCGTGCCGTCCAAAACGAGGAATTGAAATACCGCCGCATAATAGAGAAAAGAAAGCCCGGGGGCGAAAACCAACCGCAGCACGAATTGGGCGATGTCTATCAACACGCAGGTGGCCAAAAGGATTTGCGAGATTTTGAAGTGTCTGTTTAGCAAAATGCCCGCGCCTACGGCAAACAGATTGGCTATCAACATGGGCACCCATTCGACGGTGGACATACCTCGCGCCAGGCTTTCTATGGCCGTAATGCAGTTGGTGGCGGCTATGGCGATGACCACTATTTGCAATGAAAAAATGGGAAACCGATAGCCGTAGGCAGCATAGCCTATCAAAAAGAAGTAGCAAATACAGATTTCCACGCCCATGGGCACGTTTAGTTCGTGCTTGGCCATGCCGACGATGCAAAATATAAAGCCGACCAATAGCAGCAACATTTGCCCGCCCAGCAATAGGCTGCGGCCGGTGCTACTTAGTTCGATTTTTCCTTTCATTCCAGCGTTGCTCATATTTCCCTTCCCGTTTTACGTCCGCACCCATGTGGTATGTAGCCCGCCTTGGCTCGTGTGTGCCGGCTATATATTGCCGCCTACTGCCAAGTAGGCACAGCCGACAGACTGGCATTATAAATGTATAATACCATTTTCCCCGCCAAAAATCAACCGACCGCGACGATATTTTTCCGTGCCCTTGCCTCCGCACGAAACAACGGCCCGACGAGCGCTGCCTTTCCCCTTCGTTTCGACTTACAAGCGGGTTGAGCGGACAAAAAACAATGTCCGCCATCATCAAGGTTATGTCAAATAGGGATATTGTTAAACCACAATAATTTGATTGACACTTTTCGAGCTGGCGCAAAAAACAGCTTCCATCACGGATAATCTCCATGGCGAACGCTGTTTTTTACTATCATTACGATTTCAGTGTAATGTGGGAAAAATGCTAACTTATTGTATAAAAGTATAATTTGCATGAATTGCGTCAAGGCGTTTTGCTGTTACCGCCTGACAAATGTTGCTTTCGTTGTTGGATACGAGGATAAAATGGCGGTTACCGCCATCCTCGCGGTTGAGGTCTACGCAGGCGTGACCAATGGTGCCGCTGCCCGCAAAGAAATCCATGATAATGGAGTCTTTGTCTGTGGTCGCGCGAATCAATTCCTTCATTAATTTGACGGGCTTAGGCGTAGAGAAGTAATCGCGTGCGCCGAAGATGCTGGCGATTTCATCCTTGGCGGAGGACGTGGTACCAAAGCAATCGAACATATCGGGGACATTGGCGACACACTCGGACAGATTGCCACTTTCGTCGATATAGGGCTGCATCAGTTGACCCAGCGTAGACGCAGCAGTCTTACGACAAATAATAATGTATTCGTAGTCGGTCTGCGCCTTGTTTGGATTGAGTACTACTCGATTGGCATCAAAGTACGGGTGCTTTTTCTTCCAACGATGAATGGCGACCAAATCTTCACCGAAAGTAGCTTTGCAGAGCGCCGCCAGCCGTTCCACTTCTCCCTCGTCGATGTTGAGCACCAAGAACCCTTTGGGCGACAACAACCGATAAGCAAGGTCAAGGCGCACGCGCATAAAGTCTATGTAGCCCTCTTCGTAATTCCCGTCTTTGTATCCAATATAATCAATATGCGAATTATAAGGCGGATCGATCAAAATGGAGTCAATTTTGCCTTTATATGCTTTTTGCATGGAACGGAGCGTATACAAGTTGTCCGATTCAAACAAGTAATTGGTGTAACCATCGCGCTCAACCAGTTTTGCCGGGCAATTGGAAAAAGCGTTATTGTCAACGATAGTACCCTTGCGTACAGATACCTCTTGTAATGATTCGCAATACGCGAACGCCCATTCGCCTACGTAAGTGACGAGGTCGCTACAATATAAATTGCGCAACTTTTTGCAGTTGGTGAAACAAGATTTGTTGACGATGTTGACATTATGCAAATGGATCTCCGCCATCTCTCGGCAGCCCGAAAATGCGCCACGTTCCAACGTAACGACCGAGTCAGGCAAGCGCATAACGCCTTTCGCTCTCCATTGCGGACAGCATATCAATTTCGAGCAATCTTTGTTGTACAAGATGCCGTCTACCACTTTGAAATAAGGAGAATGACTTTCAAAATGGATGTTGGCGCAGTCCACAAACGGATTATATCCGATGTCCTCAAGCGAAGATGGGAGTACGAGGGTTTCGATGCCGGTGCAATTCCAAAAGGAATTGCGGTTAATGGTTTTGATTCCCTCTAACAACACAAGCCTTTTACTGCAGATCCGATTGAGCGTGCCTACTACTGCGGTCTTGAACCCGTTGTAGATGACGTCATCTTGAATGTAGTAGCTCGTGGAATGGTTGACAAGTTCAAGGCGCGAACAACCGGAAAAGGGGTTGTTCTCCATTTTTTGTAAGGTAGACGGCAATACGATCCGTTCAAAGCGCGTACAGCAATAGAATGCGTGCTTGCTGATAACGGTCACACCCTCGGGAATCGTCAATTCCGTACTGTCACCTTTGATGGAGCAATAGATGAGCGTGCGCATGTCCGCAGTATACAACACACCGCCTTGCATAACGTAATGCGGTGATTGATTGTCCACCACCACGTTGGGGCAACCCGCAAAGGGATTATTACCCATCAATTCGACGTTGCGAGGAATGTTGATACTGCGAAGGTTTTTGCAATAGTAGAACGTATCACCACCAATATTCTTGAGCGAATTGGGCAATATCACTTCTTCCACGGATTGATTATCCCAAAAAGATGAAGACTCCAGTTCTTCTATGCCCTCGGGTACCACGACAACACGTTCTTTTCCAACGTATTTCATCACACGGTTTTCTTCGATGACAAAGTCGGGCGCATCGTACCAATTCATGCTACTCTTCCGCAAAACCATAGTGTCCTTTTGCTCGAACACTCCGGAATCATACCATTCGCCAAGGGCAAATATTTTGCTTTTATATTCAAGTACGCCACTCACCAGACGTGATTTGTACAGAATGGTTTTGTCGGGGCAATTTTCCAAGCTGAAAGCGTCATCCCATACGACAAACGTAATCGAATATCCATTATAAACCAAGCGATCGCCGTTCAGTTGAAGGTTGGCAAACGGCACACCCAACACAAGCAGGCGGTTGATGCATTCGAGTGCGACAAAGCTCTCGTGCATATTAAGCGACAATATAATATGCCCATCATGCTGCACATATTGCGCTTCGGCGTCAATCGTTAAAACGGTGCCGTCTGCATACTCTTTGCGGAACAGATTAGGCGCTTGCTCCGAAAAACGCATCGCCCAATAGAGCGCGGTGTATTTCATATTCTTGCTTAATCTAGAATCACTTAGTTTTTCCATAGTCAGTTAATTGTCGGCAGTTCTTTGTTTTGAGCTTTCAGCTCTATCATCTCGTCCAACGTCACGGGTACGTATCCCGTCACGTCTACGCCTGCGTTGTAGGCGGGTTTGTCACTGTAATACGCTTTGATTTGCGCATATGCTACGCCATTATTGGGCGTTTTGTTGTGCACGTGGCCGTAAACGTGATACCCGCCGCGATTGAATTCCATCCAATCCATCAAGGGATAGTGGCAAATACACACCTTGCGCTCGTTATCCTCTATGACACGAATAAAGTCAATCGAAACGAACGCGCCGGAGTCTTTAATAGCAGATAACAAAGGTATATCGTGATTGCCAACGATGAGATGTTTGAAGCCATTGAGTTTGCGAAACGTTTCGATGTCGTCGATACTATCCCCTGCAATGTCGCCCAATACGTACACGGTATCTTCGGGCTGCACTTTGGCGTTCCATCGTTTGACGATTTCTTCCTTATATTCAGCCAAATCGACAAAGGGCTTGGCACACTTGTCAAAGACGCGTTGATCTCCCAAATGGGTGTCTGCAACGTAATAAATCATTATGCTCGCCCCTCTACGCGTTTGACGATGCGCTCAACGATTTCGTCGGGAGAAAGGTCGCTCGTATCAATCACCATGTACGGCAAATGGTATTTCTCGAAGAAGTACACCATCTTCTCGTATTTTTGCTTGGCAAGTTGTACCTTGCCAAGATCCGAATCTGCCTCGTCTCGATGGCGCAATCGGGCAAACAAAGCGGTTTCGTTGGCGTAGAGAATAACGGTCAAGTCGGGTACGCCCAACTTCTCGACCAACAAATCATAAACCTCGATATTGTCGTCGGTACCACTCCACGCGTAGTTAGACAGGAAATATCGGTCGGTTACGACTTTTTCATCCTTGAACAAGGTATGCAGGTAGATGTTACCAAGCCCGTAGAACCACGAGGTAAATAGTCTATCCGGACTGGCATTGACCTTGTCACGCAGCGCGAAATAGGCTTCATAGCCGTCTCCGTCAAAAAGATAGCGCAGATTCTTATCGACAAATCGATAACCCAAGCGCTCAGCCAGTAGGGTGCAAGTGGTGGTTTTACCCACGCCGTCCATTCCTTCAATCGAAATATGTATCATAGTCGTTCTCCTAGTTGGGTTTTCTAGTTCTTTCTTCGTTCTTCTTACCGGTGGTGAAACCGTCCAATACTTCGAGATATCCGCTGACACGACGAATGCGCGTAATGCGTTTGCTTCCGCAGATGGGACATTCGTCGAAAATCCCCGCCGTGCCACAATCGTCGCATACGTCCTTGGGGAAGTTGAAACCGAGGTAGTGCACACCATTCTCCACGGCACACTCTACGTATTCACGCAACCCCTCGTCGTTGCCAATGGGCGCCTCGCCCAATTCGACGTAGGTGATACAGCCTCCGTTGCAATACTCGTGGAATAACCCTTCCATTTGTATCTTGCGATAGGCAGGCAAGTCGCTATCTACGTTGACATGAAAAGAATTGGTGTAGAAACCTTTGTCAAAGATTGCCCCGTAACCCGTGTAGAGCGTTCTATCTATTTCAACGAATCGTCCTGATATCAATTCACCGCTCGTCGCGAGCAGGGAGAAATTGAGGTGATATTGGTTGCGCAAAAAGTCGCAGAACTCACGCATGTGTTTGACAAATCCCAATGCCATCACGTACGTTGCGGGATCTTGATAGAAGCGCTTCCCCGTGATTATTTCCATGGCTTCGGATAGTCCGATAAATCCCAAGGAAAGCGTACCGTGCTTAAAGACATCCGCCACGTTATCGAAGGGTACGGCCCAAAGATTGTGGCTAGCGTTGATGGGGAAATCGGCCGGTGTGCGAGCACAGACTTTTTGAAAGCGGTCCAAAAGGATATCCTTGACCGCAGAGGCAACCTCGTCCCATTTCTCTTGAAAGTGTGCCAATCGCACCTCGGCGTTATCCGTGTTGCCATCTGCGGACTCCAACGCAAGACGAGGGAGGTTGATGGATATATTGTCGATATTGCCTCGTCCGATGGAGGTGTTTTCGCCATACAAATCGGCCACGACACGCGTGCGGCACCCCATCACCGAAAGATTAGCGGGATCGACGTCCTTATCCATCTTGCAGTCGCATAGTAGATAAGTAGGGATCATCTTTTTGGCAGTGCAGCGCAGGGCTTTTACAAACAAATCGTAGTTGCGATCACCTTCCCCTCTGCTGATGCCGCGGCATACCTTGAAAATAATGTTGGGCTTGAACACGAGGTCACCCGCCTTTTCAAATTCGTCTACCAAAGTATATGCCACGAAGCGCGCCGCCTCGCCTTCTGCCAAGCCGATATTGAGAGAAACGTAATAGCTCGTTTGTCCCATACGGGTATGCGTATGATTGCACCATTCGATCAAGTCACGGATGCACGCTGCGATGATTTCTTTATTCCCATCGTTGAACTCGACGCCGAGATGGCTCAGGATGGTAGCAATATCGTTGTCGAAGTTTGCCAGCGCCATACCACCGGACTGCTCGTTGCCGATATCGGCGAACAAACTCTTGAGATAGTCAAAGGTCGCGATAATACGGCGTGCTACGCTTTCGTTCTTCAACGTTTCGTAGGGAAAATCTGCCAAGATATTGAACGTAAGGCAGTTGTTCGTCAAGCCGTACGCATCGAGGTCGTGGATGTGAATATAGCCTTTCGTGTGCAGGTCACGCCACGTTTGGGGCATAGATGCCAACAAGGCTTGCTTGCGAGCGCGTTCACCATCCTGGTAAACTTCGCCTATATAACTATATCTGTTTGCTGCATTTTCGTTACATTTCATCATCATTTGATTCTCCTGAACTCCTGATTGGTCGATCCGACGTAGGGAGTGGTGGTCGTCTTTTTGTCTAATTGGAAATTGCCCGTCTTTATGTATCTCACTCGGTCGAGTATGGCTTGCGGAACATCCGCACATTCGTGACC
Source organism: uncultured Clostridia bacterium (assembly GCA_946648015.1). Lineage (GTDB taxonomy): Bacteria > Bacillota > Clostridia > Christensenellales > CAG-1252 > RUG14300. The sequence continues at coordinate 375 of CAMPCZ010000036.1, read as the reverse complement.
TGTGTAAAGCGCCACGTCAAAGCCTTGCAATTGATCCAACAATTCGATTACGGCGTCTGTTTGCATCAGCGGCTCGCCTCCTGATATGGTAATTTTGCGATTGGCAACGTTGGTTTTTAGCAAGTTTGCCAATTCGGCAGTTGTCAATGCCTCGCCTGCTGCTATATCCCATGTGGAAGGATTCTGACAGCCTTTGCAGTGCAGGTCACATCCTTGCAAGAATATGACAGTACGCACACCGGGGCCGTCCACCAAACTGCGATTGAAACTAATGCTATTCACGTATATCGTTTTCATGCTGCGTCCCTCATCTCTCGAATGTCGGCTTGCCTGCGTAGTTGCGCTTTGCGGTATCTGTATGCCGACGCGTTTGTC